>JAOXRX010000063.1 GCA_025800285.1 Alphaproteobacteria bacterium | reverse complement strand
TATATAATAAGAAGGAAAATATATATGCCTAATATTGCTACGATGTATGATATAAGAACTAAAAATATATCTTATGACAAAAAAGCTTTTTTAGATTTAGTTAAAGGTGATGTGTTAGAAGTTGGAAGTGGAACTGGTCGTTTAATCTCTATATTTAGAGATTCTTCTAAAGTTAAATCATATTCAGGTATAGAGCTAAATAAGGATATGGTTGATATCGCAAAAAAAAATATCCAAAACAAGAAATAATTAATGGAGATTTCTTAAAATATGATTTTAAGAATAAATTTGATTCTGTTCTTTTTTCTTTTAATGTAATTAATGAATTTGTTTCAATTGATGATAAAATAAAAGCTTTAAGAAAAGCAATTAAATTATTAAAAGGAGATGGTGAAATAATTCTCTCTTTTTCAGGGCATGATTTTGAATCTTGGGGGAAAGAATTTAGATAATTTCATTAGTTTCTTCTTCATAGAAAACTGCCGAAGGAATTGTTTTATGATTATGTTCTAGATTAACTAGAAATGCTTCATTGTTTATATATAGTCCTAGAGTAGAGTTGGATGTACCAAAATCTATGCCACAATAATTAGTCATATATAATTATATATATTATTATTAAAAGAATTTCAACAAATTTATAAACTCTTTTCATAAACTGTGATATTGATTATATTATGAGAGTGTATTTTAATGTTTTTTGAAGAGTGATTTGGAAAAATAAAAAAAGATTGCATAAGTTTTTTTCATATGATAATATATTCTTATATTTTTATGAATAAGTGGTATGAAAATGAAAAAAACTATAGGAATCATAGCTCCAGCAAGTTGGATAAAAGAAGATTATTTGAAATCAGCAACTAATTTTTTAAAGGATAATAACTTTAATGTTGTTGTTGCTCCTCAAGTTTCTCAACAAAATGGATATTTAGCTGGTACAGATGAAGAAAAAATAAAATATTTACATGAATTTTTTATTGACGATAATATAGATATAATATTATGTGCAAAAGGTGGATATGGTAGCATTAGGTTACTTGATAAAATTGACTACAATCTTATAAATAAAAAAAAGATTTTTATAGGATATAGTGATATAAGCATGCTTAACATAGCATTAACAAAATACTCTCCTAATATTGATGTATTTTTTGGGCCCAACTTAATAGATATTGCATATTTAAATTGTGATAAAAATCATGATACTCTTAAATATTTAGTAAAGTTTCTTAAACAAGAAAACAATAAAAAACTAAGAAATGAAATCATTTCTAAAAACATTAAAATATTAAAAGAAGGTAAATGCAAAGGAAATATATCTGGAGGAACATTAACTATTATAATGGCTAATATGGGGACACCATATGAACTTGATCTTAATAATAAAATATTATTTATAGAAGAGAAAAAAGAATTCATATTCAAAGTAGAAAGAATGTTATATCAATTGAAAAATGCTGGTAAGTTAGATAATATAAAAGGTTTAATTGTGGGGAATTTTTATGAAACACCACAGTATCACATACCTTTCCATTGCTCTATGAGTGATATGATCGCAGATTTTTTTAAAGATTATAATATCCCTATAATATTAAATTTCCCAGCTGGTCATTGTGATGATAAGATAGCATTACCTTTAGAAAAAGAGGTGACTATAAATACAAAATCTAAAAATATTATTTCTTGGTAATGTTATTTATATTAACTAATTTGATTTTATCAGTAATACATCTAGTTTTTCCTGTTTTAGGACAAGTTTTAAAATCTTTATACTCTAATTTGCAGGTTTCAGGTAAAACTTCTAAATTATCTATACCTATGTCATATAAACAATCTGCATAAACCATTTCCCCTTTATCATTTTCAGGGAATACTGATTTAAATCTATTTATTTGATTCGGCATGTTTTCTGGTAAGTTATCTGTATAAAGAATGCCTTCAGGGAATATATCAACATTTAAATTGCCTTTATAATTATCTATAAAATCTTGTATAATATTTGCATATTCTTGCAATGGTATAATACCTTTTATATCATCATTATAATAATCAGATTCATCTCGAATAGCTCCTATAGTAATTTTTGATAACAACGGAATATTTTTTTCACAATAATCAACAAATTTAAATAAATTATTTTTATTATCCTCATTCATTAAAAACACTATTTTCACAGGATAATATTTCATGACATGATTTATATCTACAATACTTTTAGATATAGGTTTATCAGCACTATTTGAAGATTCTATAGAATGGAAAGCCATATTAATTTTTAAATTTTTATAATCAGTTGGAAGTTTACTTAATAATAAAGCATTTGTATATAATCCAATTTTCTTATTATTCTTTTCAAACAAATTTAAAATATCTAAAAAATTAGAATGAAGTGATGGTTCTCCCCCCATTATATCATATTTATCAACAATAGGATTGTTTTTTATTATTTTTTCAATAGTTTCTAATGATATTTCTTTTTTTATTGCAATTCGCTCAGGTAAACAAAAACATTTAGGGCAATTTAACTGACATGATGTAGTTATAAATAAAAGCATTGTTTTATGATAATCAGAATAAACTTCTTTCCATTTTGCGTTATCATAATTTAATTTTACAGTTAACTTTTTAAGTTTAATTTTCTTCTCTGATTGTGTATCTAACATAATGATCCCCTTTTTTCATTTATTTATTGAAAAATAATATAAAATATATTATGCTAACCATATAAAAGTAGCATATCAATAACTAAAAAGCAAGGAATTTATTACAAGATGACTGAAAGATTTAAGTGCCCTATGGCAGCTCATTTATTTTTAAAAAAAGATGATAAAATTTTGTTTCAACTAAGGTCGGCTAAAAGCTATAATGGCTTTTGGGGGGTCGTTGCGGGACATTTAGATGGAAAAGAAACAGCTTCTCAGGCATGTATTAGAGAAGCTAAGGAAGAAATAGGGATTGATATAAATAAAGAAGATTTGAAACTTGCAACAATTTGTCACAGTTATGTAAACAATGTAGAATACTTACAATTTTTTTTCTACTGTGAACAATGGAATGGTGAAATCAAAAATATGGAACTTGATAAATGTAGCGATTTACAATGGTTAGATTTAAATAATTTGCCTAATAATACAGTCCCCTATATATTAAAAGCTATTAAAAATACAGAAAATAAAGAATTTTTTTATGAGGACGGATTTTAAATGATATTAGTTATCCAGGGATTAACAGGAAGTGGTAAAACAACTTTAAGAAATTCTTTATTAAAAGAGCATTTATTTTTATCTAAATGCTTAGGTTATACTACTAGATCTCCTAGAAAAGGAGAAGTTGATGGCGTGGATTATAAGTTTATATCAGCTGAAGATTTTAATAAGAACCCTAATTTATTCTTAAAGAAAAATATAGGTGAAAAAAAATATGGTGTTAGTAAACAATGTATGAAAAATAAAATTTTAATTTTAGATGATAATGGAGCTAAGGAATTGGAGGATTCTAATTTAGATAATATACATTATATATACCTAAAACCTCCTGTAGAAGAGTTAATTAAAAGATTAAAATTAAGAGGTGATAAAGAAGTTGAAATAAATAAAAGAATAAAAGATGATTTAAAATCTTTTTCTTTTTGTAAAAGAAAGTCAGTTTTAGTTATCTCTAGGGGAAATATAAAAGAGATTGTTAATAAAGCTTCTTGTTTTATTGAGCAAATTGCATCAGCAGAGGATTTAAATAATTTTAAAAGTAAAAATAGAGAAGTGTTTCCTAGATGTAATCTGAATTAATATTATATAATATAAAAAAGGTTTTATGATATTTTTGTGTAAATTGACAGATTTAGGAAGTTATGTTAGAATCAATCTGTGTGAAATTAAAATGAGGTTGGGTTATGAGTAAAAATGTTTGTGGGTTAGATTTTGGTACATCTAATTCTACTTTAGGAGTAATTAAAGATGGGAAGGCTTATTTCCCTAATTTACAAAATACATCATCTATAATACCTAGTGCTATATTGTTTAAAAAAAATGAAAGATTATTTGGACAGGATGCTATAGATGAATTTGTTAAGGATCCAACCGGAAGGCTTATGAGATATATAAAAAGAATATTAAGCGATGATATTTTAGATGTGAGGACTATGATAGGATATAATTCTCTTTCTTTAAAATATGTAATTAAATTATTTTTAGAAAACATGAAAGAAAATGCTGAAAAATCAATTGGTAATAAGTTAACTAGTGTTGTAGTTGGTAGACCTGTACATTTCAACGATAAAAGTTTAGAAAAAGATAAAAAAACGGAAAATGATTTAAAAGAAATTTTAGAATCTATCGGTTTTGATCAAATAGCATTTCAGTATGAGCCTATAGCTGCTGCTTTAAATTATGAAAGAAGTGTTAAATGTAATGAAAATGTGTTAATAGTTGATATAGGTGGTGGAACATCTGATTTTTCTGTAGTAAAAGTTTCTCCAAATGGATTTTTAAAAGAAGATAGGAGAGGAGATGTTTTAGCTAATAGAGGGTTCAGGTTAGGTGGAGTCGACTTTACAGCTTCCTTAAACTTAAATTCAATAGCTCCTTTATTTGGATATAATACAGAATGTTATAAATATCCAACTAAAAAAGAAAAGAGTTCAATTCCTACTGCTCCATTTATTAATTTATCAAAATGGTCTACTATAGGGGAGGCTCATGGTCATGAAGATAATTTTGGTAGAATGACTTATTTGGCTTTAGAACCTGAAAAAATTGAAAGGTTTTATAAGATTATAGATAAAGAACAAGGATACCAAATATTCATGAAGGCTGATAAAGCTAAGATATCTTTATCTTCAAATGAAATCACTAATATTGATTTAGGTTTTGTTGAAAAAAAATTAAAAGTCAATGTTAAAAGAGAGGATTTTGAAAAAAATATTTTAAAAGATCTTAATAAAATTAAACAAGAAGTTTTATATACATTACAAGATTCAAACTTAGATGCGGAAGAAATTGATGCCATTTTATTCACGGGGGGGTCTTCTTCTATACCAGCTTTAAGAAATATTGTAATTAAAGAGTTTCCAAACTCTAAAATAATAGATGCTGATTTGTTTGGAAGTGTTGGTAAGGGGCTAACACTAGAGGCGGATAGAATTTTTGGACACAATAACCCTAGAGTTTTAACAAGTATGGCTACAAAAAAACAAGATGGTTTAAGTATTTAATCAATTTATTATTTTTAAATTATAAGAAGGATATTTTTCCTATTTTGTCAAGTTTTAATTTGCATTATTGTCCTCGGAGCTCTTGCAAAATGCATAGTTATGGTTTATATAGTCTATAAAACAAAGAAAGCGAAGCAATATGATTAGAGTTAAAAATTTAGACTTGAAATTTGGAGATCAATGTATTTTTGATAATGCCTCTTTTGAGATAAATCCTAAAGAAAGAATTGGATTAGCAGGGCTTAATGGCTCGGGGAAATCTACTCTTTTTAAGATATTAACTGAAAAGATAGATAATCATGATGGAGATATAAGTATTTCATCTGGTTATAAGATTGGTTATCTAGAGCAACATTTAAATTTCACCAAAGATACGGTTTTAGAGGAGGCATGTTTAGGCCTGCCAGAAGAAGAATGGTGGAATGAGTGGAAAGTTGAAAAAATATTATCTGGTCTAGGTTTTTCTATAGAAGACTTTCAAAGAGATCCTAAAGAATTCTCCGGAGGTTTTCAAGTTAGACTTAATTTAGCTAAGGTTTTAGCAGGAGAACCAGACTTATTACTTCTAGATGAGCCAACAAACTATTTGGATATTATCTCGGTTAGGTGGCTGGTCTCATTCTTGAAAAAATGGCCAAATGAGTTAATAATAATTACTCATGATAGAAATATTATGAACAGTATAACAACTCACTCTATGGCGATACATAGAAGTAATATTGTCAAATGCAAAGGTGATACAATTAAACTTTACGAGCAAATAGCTCTTGAAGAAGAAGTATATCAAAGACAGGCAAAAAATGAAGCTAAAAAACGAGAAGAAATAGAGAAGTTTATTAATCGATTTAGATCAAAAGCAAAGCTTGCTTCTCGAGTTCAGTCAAGAATCAAAATGCTTGATAAAATGGGAAAAAAAGAAGAGTTACAATTAATAAAAACAATAGGATTCTCTTTTAATGAAGAGGAATTTCCTGCAAGAAATCTTATGAAGTTTAAAGATTTGACATTTGGATACTCGGAAGAGGAATTGCTAATAAAGAACTTATCTCTGCATATATCTAAAGAAGATAGAGTTTGTATCGTTGGGAAAAATGGTAAAGGTAAGTCAACTCTTATGAGGTTGCTGGTTGGAGAGCTAACTCCTATATCAGGAGAAGTATCTTATCACGATAAATGCAAACTTAGCTATTTTGGACAAACTAATGTTCAGAGATTAAATCCTCAAAATGATATAATAGAGGAGCTATTAACAGCTCGAGGAGGAATTACTAATACAGAAGCATATAATACTGCAGGAGCAATGTTATTCTCTGGAGAATTAGCTAAGAAAAAAATCTCTGTTTTATCTGGTGGTGAAAAGAGTAGGGTCTCATTGGGTAAAATCTTATTAAATAAAACTAATTTATTAATGCTCGATGAACCTACAAATCATCTTGATGCGGATTCATGTGATTCTCTTATTGCGGCAATTGATAGCTTTAGAGGTGGTGTTGTGATAATTACTCATAATGAGATGTTTTTACATCATTTAGCAACAAAATTGATAGTTTTTGATGACAATAAAGTAACAGTTTTCAATGGTAGTTATGCAGACTTTTTAGAAAAGGTCGGCTGGAAAGAGTAGTTCTTTTTACTTAGTTTAGGGTTATTCTATATATTAGATATAATATTTGCTGTCATACGAATCATTAGGTAAAAAGCTCCCATGGTGGAAATTTTTTTGCGAAAAAACTTGACTTTAAAGGAATTTTATCCTATAAAAATAAATAGAAAAACGAATAACTATGCTCGAGCGAAAGCTCGGGCTTTTTTTATGGAGTAAAACACAATGATAACTTTTAATTATGAAAATATCAAAAAGGCTTATAAAAAGCACCTTTTTGAGCAAGAGGTTAAGGCTTTTTTGAAAAAACAATATGGAATTGAAGAAAAACCTAAAATAAAACCAAAAGAAATTAAAAAACCGGAAATAAAAAAAGATAAAACAACTAATTTTGAGTTTAATCAAGAATTATCACTAGAAGAGAAGATTTCTGATTTAAATGAATTTTTACAATCTCACTCAAAGAGGGTTGGTAAAGAACAATGTATAAAAGATTTTCAAAGAGGTTTAAATATTTTAAATAAGTATTCTAAAGATAGTTCTATCAAAGAAAAAAATAAGATTAAGGAAGATGGTGTTTTCGGTGGCATAACAAAAGCCACTTTAAGAAGAATTTGTAAATCTTATTCTTTGTATATAATTAAAAAATCAATCCGAACAGGAGCTTTTAATAATGCTTATGCTAAATCATGTAGAGATAAAAGAGTAAATCCAGAAAAAGAAATTAAAGAAATATCTAAAAATTTAAATCATAAGGAGTCTTTATAAATGTCAAATAATGAAAAAGAAAATAAAATTAAAAAGTGGATATATCATGCAGAAGGAGATAACATCTGTGATAAATGCATGGCTCATAATGGGAAAGAATTTAAAACTTTAAAAGAAGCTCCTGATTTACCTATACATCCTAATTGTGATTGTTGGCTTGAACCAGTTGACCATGAAATATGCGAAAACTGTGAACATGATATTGCAACTTTAGAAGATTTAGGTGCTGCTGTAATGGATATGAAAAACAAGATAGAGCAATTGAAAAAAGAATTAGAGAACTTGGAGGTATAGATATGATAAAAATATATGAAGATGGAATTAAAAAAGATTTTAGGATTATTTTTAATCAGCTTATGGAAGATTTTAACAAAGAAATCGCAACATGGGATAATGCTATGGGGGATTTTATGAGAAATATGTTAGAGTTAAAAGAGAAAAGACAGAATGATAAATTTTATCATACAAGAGCTAATCATCAAGCAACTGAAAGAGGTTTTGATGGATATGTTATGTCTCATATATTAAGTTTATACAGAGAAGTATCAGAAGGGTTAGATCAAGTCATAAATAAAGGAAAATCAATAAAAGAAGTTTATAAAGATGCAAAGGAAGATTTTAAAGCTAATACAAAAGGAAGAAGAGAAGTTTTATGGAAATAAATAATTGACAAAGCTTTTATTTATCCATATCATACCATTATGATTAAATTTATATTTAAATGGCTATTTTTTATTTTAGGAGTTTTTTATTCTATGATAATAATATCTTTAATAACATATACATTATCAGGAAGCTAAATTATGATAAGAACCATTCAATATATTTTTATAATTATAGGTTTTGTTGGTACTATTTTATTTTTTATAAATTGGGCTGTTAGTGAAGCTTTATTTGATGATAATTACTCTTGTATAGATAGGAATGGTATTTGGAATGAAGAAAAACAGATTTGTGAATATCTTAATAAATAATAGAAAAGAAATTTTTATCCCTTTAATAATAGTTATATTATCTTTTTTAATTTGGAATTGGTTAAATATAGATTCTTGTCTTGACTCTGGATATTGTAAAGAAGGGTTAGAATTAAATACAGAATACGGTTTAATTACTATAAATCAAGAAAACTGTCAAAAATATAATTGGATTTGGCATGATGAAAAAAAGATTTGTGAAATGTAATGACAAAATTATATATAAATATATTTGAGTGTAATAGAAATAATCAAATTTATTTATTATTAAATCTCTTTGTCAGGTTCAAATCTTCTAGATATATTATACAAAAAGATGTCCCAAAAGGGACATCTTTTTATATGGCACACCCAGAAGGATTCGAACCCTCAACCTTCTGATCCGTAGTCAGACGCTCTATCCAGTTGAGCTATGGGTGCCTTGTTTCAAGCAATATACTTTAGTTTTGCAAAAAAAGCAAGATTTATTTTTAACTTAAACTTTTGTAAAAAAAGGGAGCGATTTCTGCTCCCTATGTTTTTAATTAGATTAATCCAAATATCTCATTATTTCTTCAGCTGCTTTTCTTGGAGTCGCTTTTGGATGATCTCCTTTAGGATATCCATAAACAATAAGAGCCGCTACATTTTCATTCTCAGGTAGTTTTACTATGTCTGCAATTTTTTTGTCATCAATAACTCCTAAAACTACAGTCCCAACTCCTTTAGCATGAGCCGCTAAACAAAATGTTTGACAAGCAATTCCTGCATCAAATATTTCCCAAGGGTTTTCTTCAGAGTCATTTTTAATGCCGTATTTTTCAATACTGCCACTTTTACCTTTTACATAACTTAATACAGCAACTCCTTTTGCTTTTTCTAGTGTGCCGATGTTATAAACGAATCCTTTAACACCGTCATGAGCAAGTTGTTTGATTGTTTCTTCGTTTTCAATAAGAGTGTATCTAGCTACTTGAAAATTTGCCCAAGATGGGGCGAATCTACTTATCTCTATGATTTCTTTCATTGTTTCTTTACTTACTTTTTCGTCTGTAAATTTACGAATACTTCTTCTTTCTTTTAACATTTCGATAGCATCCATGTAAAAATCCTTTCTTTATTTACTTTAAAATGTTCCATATGTATAGACTATATAGTTATTTATTGCAACAAAAATATATAAGAGTTGTTATTGGTTGCTTTTAGCTATTCTAAGGAGAATATATGATTGAAATCTCACTCTATAGCAAAATTTACTCATCTATTCCCTGTGGAATTTTCATGCCACGAGTTAGTAAATAATGCAATTTTTTTATATCTCTAAGTTAGATTTAATTCTTCTAACAGCTTCTTTAACCTCTTCCATTTTAGGCACTAAAGCAAAACGAACAAACCTTTCTCCTGGATCTATATCATCAACTGTCTTTGAAGATATAGCGCTACCTGGTGTAACCACTATGCCAATTTCTATTAGTTTTTCAGCTAATTCTATCCCAGTCATGCCATTAGGAGCTTTTTGCCATAAATAAAAAGTAGCATCTCCTTTAGGAGCTTCTAAACCTTTTGAAGATAGAGCTTCTATGATTAAATTTCTTTTTTCTTCATATTCTTTTCTCATTATTTCAGCATGTTTATTATCTTGTAAAGCAATTATTGCTGCCTCTTGAACAAAATCAGGAGTTCCAGAATCTATATTTGTTTTAACTTTTTTAAATCCAGATATGATTTTTTCATCTCCAGCAACGAAGCCAACTCTGTATCCAGTCATATTATTTCTTTTTGATAAAGAATAAAAAGTTATGATACCTTCTTTTTTAAATTTTAAAATACTGTTTTGTTTTTCTTTGAAAAATATATCTATATAGCAACCTTCATCTGAGGCTATTATTATGTTATTTTTTGCAGCCCATTCGATTAATCCTTTTGTCCATTCATCTGGAGCAGATACTCCAGTTGGAGAGTTAGGATAATTTATCCAAATTATTTTAGCTTTTTCTGCTATGTCAGCTGGGATTTTTTCATAATCTATTAGGAAATTATTTTCTTCTAAAAGAGGGGTGTTATAAACAATGCCTCCTGCAAATTGAGTCCCAGTTCTATAAGGAGGATATCCAGGAGTAGGGCATATTACTAAATCTCTTGGGTTTATAAATCCTAGAGGGAAGTGAAAGACAGCTTCTTTTGAACCAATTGTAGAGCAAATTTCTGTTTCTGGATTTAACTCTATAGAAAATTCTTTTTTCATGTATTTAGCACAAGCTTCACGATAATCTTTGCTACCAATATAGCTAGGGTAGCCAGATGTATTATGTTTTTTAACTAGCTTCTTCATTTTTGATGTTATGAAATTCGGAGTAGGAGTAGTCGGGTCGCCAACACCAAAGTCTATTACTTTTACTCCTTGTTCTTTTAGTTGAATAACTTTTTTGTCAATTTCCGCAAAAGCATATTTTGATGCTCCGCTAATTTTGTCTGAATATTTTATTTCCATTTTAATTTCCCTTTTTTATAAGTTTTCTAAATAAATTTCTCCTGCAAAAACAAATTTTGCTGGTCCAATCATATAAAAATTATTGTCTTGCCACAATAATTGTAAATCTCCGCCAAGCATTTTTACAGTTATTTCATTACATTCTTTGTTCTTTAATCTGTATGCTCCTGCTGTCGCACAAGCTCCAGTTCCACAAGCCATAGTTTCTCCAGAGCCTCTTTCCCAAACGCGCATTTTTAGTATTCCTTTGGATATTTCTTCATAAAATTCTACATTAGTTTTATTAGGAAAAGTGTTCGTATTGTTTTCTATTGGTTTGCCATATTTTTCTATTTCTAATTTATCTATGTTTTCTGCTCTTATAACTGCATGAGGATTACCAACATCAACATAATTAAAATCAAAATTTTTATCACAAGAAGAAATAGGCATTTCTTGGTCTTGTACTTTTGGTGGATAAAACATTTTAACTTTAACATTTTCTTCTATAATTTCAGAACTTATTATACCTGGTATTGTTTCTACAGTCATTGCCTCTTTTGTAATATTTAATTTATTAGCTAAATAGGAAACACACCTTACAGCATTACCACACATTTCTGCTTCTTTACCATCAATGCTGTTGAACATTCTCATTTTTATATCAGCTTTATCGCTAGGCAATATTAGAACAATACCATCAGATCCAATTCCTGTATGTCTTTTAGAGACTTGTATGGTTGATTGAATTATTTTTTCTATAGGTAGTTTTTCAGATATACAATCAAAATAAATGTAATCATTACCTAATCCATGCATTTTGTAAAACTTGATTTTCTTATTCATATTTTCTCCTTATTAATTTTTTATTATTATAATTTATATACAATTAGTGTCAAGATTATTTTTAATAACTCTTGAATAATTATTTACTCTATGTTATTCTCCTGGAACGAATTAATAAGGAGAATACAATGGAAAAGATATCAAATAAAGATGGTGTTATTTGGAAAAATGGTAAATTTGAAAACTGGAGAGATAGTCAAACTCATGTTTTAACACATGGTTTGCATTATGGTAGTGGAGTTTTTGAAGGTATAAGAGCTTATGAAGGTAAAATTTTTAAAGCTGAAGAGCATTATGAAAGATTCTTAAAATCTGGTGAACTAGCTCATGTAAATATAGATTATAGTGTGCAAGAGCTAATAAAAGCTACTTATGAAATTATGGAAAAGAATAATCTGACAGATTGTTATATTAGACCTCTAGCATATAAAAATGACGATGGGCTTGGAGTGCAAAGCTCTGATATAGGAGTTGATGTAATTATTGCTGCTTGGGCTTGGGGAAGTTATTATGGAAGCAAAGGTTTAAACTTAGGGAAAACAGAATGGAGAAAGCCAGATCCAAGGACTGTTCCTGTGCAAGCAAAAGCATCTGGTATGTATTTGGCAGCAGGAATTAACAATAACAGAGCTAAAGAATTAGGTTATGATGATATGCTTATGTTAGATGTAGAAGGTAATATTGCAGAATGTACTGTTTCAAATGTTTTCTTTGTTGATAAAGAAGGGGCTTTACATACTCCTACAGCTGAAGGTTTCCTAAATGGAATCACAAGACAAACAGTAATAGAAATTGCTAAAAGAGAAGGTATATCTATTTCTGAAAGAAAAATATCTCCAGACGAACTAGGAGATTTTGTGGCGATGTTTACTTGTGGGACTGCAGCAGAAGTTACTCCAGTTGCAACTGTTTGGGATGATTATAAATATGATGTAGAGAATGGAGTATTACAAAAATTAAAAACTCTTTATCATGAAGAAGTAAGGAAGTAAGCTATGAAACAAGCCTCATCTTTAAATATAAAAACAGATAGAATTACAATAGAAGAAATTTCTATTGATGACATCCCTGTTTTTGAAGAAATAGGGAAAGCTATGGATAAAGATATAGATGAAAAAGAAGGAAAGATTAAATTTGCTGCTTTGGACTCTAATCCCGAATCTGCTGAAAGATTAGTAAGAAAAGCGATAAAAATGCAAACTAAAGAGAACCCTAGAAATGGGTTCAGAATGTCTGTTAAAAAAGAAAATGAGATAATAGGTTATTCAGATATTTATGTTATACCAGAAGAGGATGGAACTTTAGGAGATGTAGGTTATTTTTTAGATCCAAAACATAGAGGTTTTGGTTATGCTCGAGAAGCAACTCTTGCTGTGATTGATAGTTTTTTTAAATTTTTTGATTATGATTATATAAATGCTACTACTAAGCCAACAAATAAAAAATCTTTTAATGTATTAACAAAAATGGGATTTGTTAAATGTAGTGAAACTTATGAAAGTCAGCACTATAATGGAGATTTAAGAAATGATTATAAATTAACAAGAGAAGATTTTTATGCAAAAAATGAAATCCCAAATTATGAAGGAGGTTTTTTCTAATGAAAAAAATAGCTTATTTAGGAATAACTGGATCATATTCATATGAGGCTTGCAAAAATGTTTACCCTAATTGTGAAACTATTGAGTGTCATTCTTTTGAAGATATTATTAAAAAAGTTCAATGTGGAGATGTTGATTTAGGTATGCTTCCTGTCGCTAACTCTTCTGCATATAGAGTTGCTAATGTTCATAATTTGTTACCTAAAATGGATTTGCATATAGTTAAAGAGTATGTACATAATGTAAATCACTGTCTATTAGGTATTCCAAATAGCAAATTATCTGATTTAAAAGAGGTTTATTCTCATCCTCAGGCTTTAATGCAATGCTCTGATAACTGTATTGAGTTAGGAATAAAACAAAACTCATATGCTAATACAGCATCCGCTTCAAAATATGTTGCAGAATTGGGAGATAAAACTAAAGCAGCTATATCTTCAAAACTTTCTGCTGAAATATATGGTTTAAAAATATTAAAAGAAAATTTACAAGATAAAAACAATAATAGAACTACATTTTGGGTGGTGCAAAAAGAGTTAGATATTCCAATGGTTAGTGAAAAAAATGTTACTACTTTATTACTGACTACAAAAAATATTGTAGCTTCTTTATATAAAGTATTGGGTGGCTTTGCTACTCACGGAGTTAATTTATTAAGTATAGAGAGCTATGCTAATGTTAATGATGCAGATTTCTTAATTACTATTGAAGGCAATATTGAAGAGGAAAATGTAAAGTTAGCTTTAGAAGAAGTAGAATTTTTTACAAAAAATATAAAAATATTAGGTGTTTATAATAAAGGATAATAATTATGAAAAAAATTGCAGTAGCTATGTCAGGAGGAGTCGACTCAACAGTCGCGGTGGTGCTATTAAAAGAGCAAGGATATGAAGTTATTGGAATAACTCTAGATATGATAGGTGATGGAAAAGTTTTTGTTGAAGCTAAAAAATTAGCTAAGAAAATGAACATAGAGCATCATGCAATTGATATATCTAAGGTTTTTGAAGAAAAAATAATAGATTATTTTGTAAAAACTTATAAAGAGGGTAAAACTCCTACTCCTTGTGTTATGTGCAATAGATTTATTAAATTTGGTCTATTAGCTGATAAAGCTAGAGAGCTAGGTTGTGAAAAAATGGCTACAGGTCATTATGTTATTAAAAAAGATGGAGCTATATATAGAGCCACAGATGGTAGAAAAGATCAAACATATTTCTTATTTAATATAACTCAAGAGCAAATAGATTTCTGTGAGTTTCCTTTAGGAGAATACACAAAACCAGAGATAATAAAAATAGCGGAAAAGCATGGTGTAAGACCTTCAGGTGGAGAAAGTCAAGATATATGTTTTGTTGAAGATGGTAAATATGCAGAGTTTATAAAAGAAAGAAGTGAAGAGCTAACTCCGGTTGATTTAATAGATACAAAAGGAGATCTTATTAAAAAACATAAGAGTATTATTCATTATACAATAGGTCAAAGAAAAGGGCTTGATATAGGGGGATTAAAAGAACCTCAATATGTAGTTAAGATTGATGCAGATAAGAATCAGGTAACTGTTGGTAATAGGAATGAATTGGCTAAAACAAAAGTTTATTTATCAGAGATTAATTGGCTTGGAAAAGAAAAGCAAGAAGAGGTTTTTGTAAAACTAAGATATGCTCAACCATTGAGAAAAGCAAGTATTGACTTTTCTGATAGTAGTGTGCTTTTAGAAGAGCCAGATTATGCAGTAGCTCCTGGACAAGCATGTGTTTTTTATGGGGAAGATGGTAGGCTACTAGGTGGCGGTTTCATAGTTTAAACAATAGGTTAGTATACTAACTAAATAAAAAACTTATGTATTTTTTTTGATTTATGCTTCTTTTTGTGATATAATCTTTATATTACAACTGAAAGGGGTTTGCTATGACAAAAAATAAAAAAGCAAAACAACAAAAAGGCAAAAAAACAAGTAAGTTGAAAAAATGGAGTCTTATAGGCTTCTCAACTACTGCTGTTTTAACTGGTATTCTTACTGCAGGAGGAGAAAAAATTACAGAATTTATTTTTTCTGATAGTGAAGAAGAGAAACAGTTAAAAATTGAAAGACAAAAAAATCAAGAATTAACTAGTTCTTTGTCTGAATTAATGGCAGAAAATAAAGCTATGAAAGAAAAAATGGAGCAACAGGCAAAAACTGATAAGGTTTATGCTCTTTGGGATAAAAATAATAAGACATTCAAATATTTCCATGAAATTACTCATTATGACTCTAATGTAATGAGTTGTTTAGCTAATGGTAATGTATCTTATCTTATGAGTACTTTGGATGATAATGGTAACTCTATTGTGGTTCCTATGAAATTTAATAAATCAAACAGAGGATTTAATAATAAACTTGTCTTTCCAGAGATTTTAAAGCCAGAATTGCTTGTTAGAAATGCAAAGAAATATGGTCCGTTATTAACTAAATAATAAATATATATGTTTAATTAAATATAAAAAAAGCTCCTGTTTTACAGGAGCTTTTTTAAGAAGATTATGCTTCAGTTGTTGAAGTGGTGTTATCTTCTGTAGAGTTGCATCCACAGTCACACTCTGGATCGCAATCGCATTCTTCGGGAATACATCCGCATGAACAACATTCGTCAGTTTCCTCATTGCAAGGTATGTGAGCTACAGAGATAACATTTTCTTTATCTTTAACTGTAAATACTTTAACACCTTTTGAGTTTCTGCTTGTTTGTCTTACAGAATCAACTTTTGTTCTAATCATTTGACCAGCATCTGTTACAAGCATAATTTGAGAATTATCATCTACTATGAATGAAGCAACAATGTCTCCATTTCTTTCGTTAACTTCCATGTTACCAATACCTTTACCGCCACGGTTTGTTAAACGATAATCATGAATAGATGCTTTCATTCCATAACCTTTAGAGCTGATTACTAATAATTGTTGATCTGTTTCTGATAAATATTCAACTTTTTCTTCTGAGATGTGCTCAAATTCTGCAACATTAGGGTTTTCACCTCTCTTAATTGCATTTTGGAACTTGATATAATCTCTTCTTTCTTCCGAAGTAGCATCTACATGATTTAGAACAGACATAGATATAACTTTATCTTGTTCTCCAATTCTGAATCCTCTAACACCTGTAGAATTTCTAGAACTGAAACAACGAATATCAGTAACCTTAAATCTGATTGCTCTACCATTGTTTGATGCAAGTAAGATATCTTGATTTTCATCACAAACTCTTACAGAAATTAATTCATCATCTTTTTCTTCTAATTTCATAGCAATTAGACCGTTTGATCTGATTTTGCTAAATGATTCAAGAGTATTTCTTCTTACTCCACCTTTTGCAGTAGCGAACATTAGGTATTTATCTTTCCATTCTTCTTTATCTTCTGGTAAAGCAAGGATTGCAGATAAAGACTCTCCATTTTCTAGAGGCAGTATGTTTACCATAGCCTTACCTTTTGATTGAGGAGTGCAAAGAGGTAGTTTATATGCTTTCATAGAGTAAGCAATACCTTTTGTTGTAAAGAATATTAGAGGAGTATGAGTGTTAGCAACAAATAACTCTTTCACAAAGTCTTCGTCTTTAGTATTCATACCAGTTCTTCCTTTACCACCACGGTTTTGAGCTTTGTAAGTATCTAAAGGAACTCTTTTGATATATCCTTGGTGAGAAACAGTAATAACCATATCCTCTCTTTGGATTAGGCTTTCAATATCTGTAGAAAACTCTATGTCTGATATTTCAGTTTTTCTTGGAGTAGCATATTTTTCTTTTACTTCAATAAGCTCATTTTTAAGGATTTGAATTAATTTATCTTGATTTGATAATATTTCTAAATAATTCTTTATTAAATCACAAACACCTTTTAATTCTCCGTCTATTTTATCTCTTTCTAGACCTGTTAATCTATGTAATTGTAGAGCTAATATAGCTTTAACTTGAGCTTCTGACATTTTATAGCAACCGTTAACAACTTCTCTACCTGGCTCTGCTATTAGCTCAATCAGAGGAGCTACATCTAGTGCAGGCCAATCTTTTTCTAATAATAATGCTCTAGCAGTTGCAGGATCTTTTGCCCCACGAATTAGAGCTATTACATCATCGATATTTGCTACAGCAACAGCTAGACCAACTAATGTATGAGCTTTATTTCTAGATTTGTTTAGATCAAATATCGTTCTTCTTGTAATTACTTCTTCTCTAAATTCAATAAATGCAGTTAGGATTTCTCTTAAATTCATTTGCTGAGGTATTCCTTTATTGATTGCTAGCATGTTAGCACCAAAAGAAGTTTGTAATTGAGTATATTGATAAAGTTGATTTAAAACAACTTCTCCAACAGCATCTCTTTTAAGTTCAATAACAACACGAACACCAGATCTATCAGATTCATCACGAATGTCTGAGATTCCTTCAACTTGTTTGCTATTTACTATTTCAGCTATTTTTTCAATAAGTCTAGCTTTATTTACTTGATAAGGTATTTCTGTAACAATTATAGCCCATCTATCTTTACGAATTTCTTCTATTTCACACTTAGCTCTCATTACAACAGAGCCTCTACCTGTAGTTAGAGCTGAATGACTTCCTTTTCTTCCTAAAATTATTCCACCAGTTGGGAAATCAGGAGCTGGAACATATTCCATAAGCTCTTCAGCAGATAAATCTCTATTATCGACTAAAGCAAGAGTTCCATATAATATTTCTCCTAAATTATGAGGAGGGATGTTTGTTGCCATACCAACAGCAATACCACCTGTTCCGTTAACTAATAGGTTAGGGAATCTAGCAGGTAAAACAGATGGTTCAAATATTGATCCATCGTAGTTAGGATTAAAATCTACAGTGTTTTTCTCTATATCTGTAAGAAGGCTTTCTGAAACCTTCGCTAATCTTGCTTCTGTATATCTCATAGCAGCAGCTTTGTCTCCATCCATAGATCCAAAGTTACCTTGCCCTTGAACCAGAGGAACTCTTAATGAGAAGTCTTGAGCCATACGAACCATAGATTCATAAATAGCACTATCACCGTGAGGGTGATAACTACCCATAACATCACCGACAATACGAGCAGACTTCTTGAACGGTTTAGAGCTAGTATATCCACCTTCATGCATTGCAAATAAGATTCTTCTGTGAACAGGTTTAAATCCATCTCTTACATCTGGTAATGCACGAGAAACAATAACTGACATAGCATAATCTAAGTAAGATTGCTTCATTTCATCTTCAATAGAAATCTTTGATATGTCTGATAATTCTTTGTTTTCTGAGATTATTTCTTTTTCCATTTCATCACTCATAAATATTGCATCCTTTTTCTTATTGTATAATATATAATTTTTAGCATTTTGAATAAAAAAAAACAAGCAAAAAAGCTTGTTTTTTTAGTTTTTTCTTAATATTTTTTTATTGAGAATTTTCTTTTATGAAGTTTTTAATTTTTTCTTCAATTTTCAGAGTTTTTTCTTCAAATTCTTTTAAAGATTCTTCCGTAATTACTTTGCTTTCTTCTTTAATTTTTTCTATTATTAAATCTTCTTTCATATTACTACCTTTTTCTTCTATATGGTGTCTTGAATTCTTATTTGAGAAAGGCTGTTTTTTACTTGTTTTTTAGATATTTCTTTGACTCGTAAAGCTGTTCTTCTCGCTTTTTCTATTTTTGTTTTAACATCTTCTCCAAATGTTTTTATATCATTTTCTGAAGCTTGATTTTTTTTAATTCCTTCTTTTTGACGATATTCATTAAACATATTTGTTATTCCAGCGGCCTCTTTATTTGTTAATAGTTTTAAGGCATGAGTGCCAGAGTTATAATCTCTAATATTAAAGATTTTTCTAATTACACTATCTAAAGCATCTTTGTTTAATTTTTGTCTTTCACTTTCACGAACATTGTTTCTAATTAAAGATCTTCTTTTAACATTAAAAGCTTCACATGTTTGTTTAAAGGTTTCGTCAGTTATTGCAATTTCAACTCCCTCTTTGCTTCCTGTTGTTGAAATACAGCCAATAGGCTTTATACCATTGTTCTCTAAGAAGCAATAGGCATCAGCTATTGTTCCTCCAACAGATATGTGGTCATCAACTATAATTGCTTCTTGGTCTCTATTTAAATCACTTTCGCTACACTCTCTAAAATAAGAGTATGCTATAGCTCTTTTACAGAAATCTTCTCCCGTTTTTTTGTATTTTTTGTTATATTGGATTATTCTTTTATAAGAAAACCCTTCTGGTTTTAAAATTCCTTCTTTTCTTGCTTTACCTTTTAAGAATGCACTCATCATCATTGCTGTAGTTAAAGGTATAGGGTTTGGCATAGTATCTTCTGTAAAAGGAGATGCTATCGCTACAAGAGATGGTTGATTATGCTTATGTTTTTCATAAAGTTTAGTTAATTTATTGATAACATCTTCTTCATGCATAATATTACTAACCATAACTAAAGATTCGTTAGTTATATCTAAATTTGAACCGATATTTCTACCATGTATTTTTGCTATTGTGTAACTATCAGTTGTATGGTTCTTCATATCTCCTAAATATAATCCCCAAAAATCTGGAGATATTGAATTTCTGTAATGAGTAGCAATTGACATATTTTTTATAATCTTTCTATTTTGTTTTGTATAAAATATTATATCATAAAATGCGTGATTTTACAAGAATAAACAATGCTTTTTAACTGTTTTTTAAAACTTTTTAAGGAGTTGGGTTTTGGGGTTTGTTATCTTTATTTCGATAAGAATTCCCACCGTAATTATTTAAGATACTTTTTAAGATATCTATTGATTTTTCCCCTTCGGTTTTACCTTTTGAATTCTTATATGCCTCATTAACTATTTCTACGGCAATGTTTTTAGTATCTTCACCAAATTGTTTTGCTTCATCAGCAATGTTGGGAGCGGTTTCAGGTGTTACAACTCTAGAGGTTGTGCTGTCATACTGTTTTTGTAATCTAGCAAGCTTTTTCTTTAGCAATTTTTCTTTTTCTAACTCTGTTAATTTTTTAGTTTTTTCTTTTTCATCTAATAATAAACTAGCCTTAGAAAAAATTTTATTGCTATTCTTTGCATAACTATCATGTTCATATTCACTAAAAGGTGTTTGTTCAGCTTTAGTCTGCTTTTTTATACCGTTAATTTCAGTGATTTTGTTTGTTTCTACTAGTTCTGGTAGTTTGTTAACACCAAATGCTAGAAGACCTAATGTTGATGTGCTTAATATAATTTTTTTCAAAAACATAATATAATTCCCCTTACTTATTGTTATAGTAATATATTGTATCATGTTATAAAATAAAAAACAAGTTATAAAATAAAAAAAACAAGCCCACTATAAAGAGGGCTTGTTATTAGTTTAATGGTTAATACTTTTAACTAAGTTTTTCAAACCATTCAATTAGATTTAGTTTACTGTCAGAACCAACTTTCATATCTACTTTTTCACCATCTTTGAAAGCGATCAGAGTAGGTAGGTTTTGTATTCCGTATTCAACTGCAAGCTCTTCTGCTTCTTCAACATTTGCTTTAACAATTGTTACATTATCTAGCTCACTATTTAGTTCGTCTAAAACAGGCCCTAGCATACGGCAAGGTCCACACCATTCAGCCCAAAAATCTACAATTACAAGACCTTTTGCTGTTAAATCTTTGAAGTTATCTTTTGTTACGTGTTCACAAGTCATAATATTTTCCTCTCTAACTTAATGTTTTTTCAACACTTTAAAAATTAAAACCACTTTTGAGTATATATAATCAAAAGTGGTTTGTCAACTGTGTTTTACGTTAATTTAAGGAGTAAAAGTCTTTGCAGTTTTTTTTGCTTGTTCTTGCATATCTTGATTGTTTTTGTTATTAATCTTGATACCGCTTTCTGCTAGATCTGCTGATGCTTTAGCATAACCTGCAGAGGCATATTTTGCTTTTATAAACTTAATTGCTTTTTGACTAGCTACTTTAAGATTAGCTTTAGTCTCTGCGACTTTTGTTTTAGCTTCAGCTGTTTTTTCTCTATAATCTTCGTAAATTTCTTCAGCAGTATCCATTCTATCTTCGGCTGTGTTTTGTGCTTCTGATAGTTTTTTTATACCTTTACTGATTATTTTCTTATCTCCTTCAATAGATATTTCTTCAGGAGATTTATCTTGAAATGTTATAACTTCAAACCAATTTCTATCTACAGCATCCTCATTGTCATCAGCTTTTGCAAGGTGATTTTTTGCTTGTTCTAACATATTAGAGATTTTATTATAATTTTCTTTTGCTTTTTTATAATTCCCTAAAGATTGTGCTTCAAGTTTCTTTAATTCATTGTAGTTGGTTTCAGCTACTGAAAGAAGCTTTGTTTCTTCTTTAACTTTTACCGCAACTTCTTCTTGGATTTTTTTTGTTTCTAGAGCTTTTGCTTTAGATTTTTCTGCAGCTTTTGCTTTAGCTTCTTTTTCAACTTTAGTCTCAACTCTAACATCTTCTGCTTTCACAACAGTTCTTTTAGAATCTTTTTTCTTTTCAGTTTTAGATACTTGAGGCTTTTTATCTTCATTATTTAATGAATTATGTATCTTTTTTAATGTTTCAGCATTTTGATAACCGAAAATAGCTGCGGATATTATAAATGAAGATAATATCCCTACACCTGTATTTTTTAAGTCGTTTTTTGTACTTGCTTTCATAAGTATACCTCTTTTGTGTTTATTTCTAGATTAATTATATCATAAAAATAGATTTAAAACAAGCTAAAATTGCTTTTTATAGAAAAAATATAGTAATTAAATTTTAATTTTATCTCATTTGTAGTTCTAAGATGTCAATTCTTTTAATGATTTCTTAATTAAATCGTTTAGATCACTGTATTCTTTTATAGCTTTAACAGCCATAAATGCTTTTGCTCTATTATAACCTAGATTAATTAGAGCTGATATAGCATCATTTACATCTGCTGATTTATTTGTCTCCGATTCTGTAACTATGCTATTTGCAATAGTTGGAGAAATTGATAAATCTGAAACTTTGTCTTTGAGTTCTAATATTATTCTGCCTGCTAATTTAGGTCCAACACCATCGGCTCTAGTTATAAGAGCTTTATCTCCAGACATTATAGCTGCAGTTAAATCATCAGGAGATAATACATTAAGTATAGATATGCAAACTTTAAAACCAACTCCTTGAACAGTTGCTAGAGTGTTAAACCAGTACTTTTCTTTTGTTGAAGAAAAGCCAAAAAGTTTTATAGAGTCTTCTCTCACTATGGTTTCAATATCCATAGAGATACTCTCTCCGTCACTAACTTTTTCCATGGTTTTATTTGAGCAATTTACTAAATAACCAACTCCATTTACATTTATTATAATAGAGTTTAAATCATTTTTATAAACAGTTCCTGTTAATCTAGCTATCATATTTTATCCTATTCTTTTTTATATTATTTAACAGCAAGTTTGATATTATGCAAGAAGTGTTTTATCTTCTGTAATATCTTTTTTCTTTCCTTTGGCCATTTTAACCTTAAGCATAAGAGCACATGGAGTAACAACTAAAGTTAAAGCTGTAGCAAACATTAATCCGAAAACAATTGTAATTGCTAAGCTTTGCCACATTGATGTTGATGGAGCACCATAAGAAACTTCTCTTGCGATAAAATCAACTGTAAATGTTGTCGCCATAGGTAATAATCCTAAAGCAGTTGTTATAGTTGTTAATAACACAGGTCTCAATCTTTGAGCACAGGTTCTTAATATTACTTCTTTGCCATCTGAATACCTGTTTTCTAAACCAGAAAAGGTATCAACTAACACGATATTATTGTTAACAACAATACCTGCTAGAGCAATTACACCAATACCGCTCATAACTATTCCAAAAGGTGAGCCTGTAATGATTAATCCAACTAAAACACCAATGGTTGATAGCACAACGGCTGAAAGGATTAGTCCTGCGCTGAAGAAACAGTTAAATTGAGTAACTAGAATTATTAACATAATAAAAAGAGCAATAGAAAAGGCTTTTTTCAAGAACTCAGCTGCTTCAGCCTGATCTTCATTTTCACCTCTCTCTTTTATTTTTATTCCTTTTGGAAATTTGTCAGGGTTTTCTGTAATCCAATTAGATATTTCAAGCATCTTATCATTTGCTAGAGATCCTAAAGTTATATCTGATTTAATAGACATAACAATAACTGTATCTGTTTTGTTGATAGTGCTTGTTTTTTGTTTTGGCTCTAATTCTATAAAGTTGGATATAGGAACCCAACCATTAGGAGTTTTGATTCTTAAATCTTTTATTTGGAATATAGTTCTATTGTTTCTAGGGTATCTTAAATAAATATCGACTTCATCATCACTATTATCAGGTCTATATGAGCCAATTTTCATCCCGTTTGTTATTAATCTAACATTACTACCAACACTAGATAGGCTTAAGCCAAACTTAGCAGCTTGAGCTCGATCTACATCTACTTCCCATTGTATTCCTGGAAGTGGAGCAGTTGTTTCAATATTTCTGAAACCACCAAGCTCTTCCATTGCTTTCTCAATGGTTTTAATTGCAGATGCTAAGTCATTAAATGATGTCCCAGATATTTCAAGTTCAATAGGTTTATCTCCACCAGGACCACCTTCATTTTTCTTTGTTTCTATAACAATTCCACCAAGTTTATCTGCTTTGCTTTTAATTCTTGCTAATATTTCGTCAGCAGTATCTCTTGTATCCCAATCCATTAAATCTAGAGATATTGTCCCAATTATATCTTCTGCATTTTGAGAGCCTCCATTTGAATGAAGAACACTAGTATAAACACTATCCATACCATGTTCTTGCAAAACAATTTCTTCAACCTCTCTTACAAGTCTATCTTTTTCATAAATAGACATGTTACCTCTAGCATGAACAATCACTTGTGCTTCATCTGGTTCTGATGATGGAAAGAACTCAATACCTTTACCAAATGCTCCATATAAGAACACAGCTAAAAATAAAGATCCTACAGCCATCCATAAAACTCTTTTATAATGAGATAAAGCTTTTTCTAAAAACTTGATATACTTACCTGTGAATCCTTTAATTTTATTAAGATCTCCATTTTCAGCCAAAACAAGAGCTTCATGCTCTTCTTCAGATGTTGCACCTGGTGCTCCCCATATTCCTCCAAGAGTTGGTACGAAAATTAATGCCATAAATAAAGATGAAATTAAAACAGCTAAAACAGTAATAGGGAGATATTTCATAAATTCTCCTGTCATGCCTGGCCAGAATAATAGAGGGAAAAATGCGGCTAATGTTGTTGCTGTTGAACTGATAATTGGCCAAGCCATTCTTTTAGAGGCCTCGGCATAAGCTACTTTTTTGTCTATTCCTTCTGACATTTTTCTATCAGCATACTCTGTTACAACTATTGCTCCATCAACTAAGATACCTACTGACAATATAAGTCCAAATAGAACAACCATATTAACAGTTAATCCTGATAAATGTATTATCATAATACCTGCGAGAAAGCTTCCTGGAACAGAGATTCCTACAAGAAGTCCACTTCTCCATCCTAGAGCAGCAACACAAACTATCATAACTAATATAATAGCACTAAGAACATTGTTTTGCAGTTCTGTAAGCATATCTCTAATACCAATTGACTGATCGGAAGTATATGTTATTTTTATAGCTTTAGGCCAATCTTTTGAGTTTTGAATTTTTTCAATTGCTTTCTTTGCACTTTCTACTGTTTCGATTAGATTCTCGCCACTTCTTTTTGTTATCTCAAGTGCTATAGCATTATTACCATTCATTCTTGCAAAAGATTGAGGGTCTTTAAAGTGTCTTCTTACTTTTGCTATATCCATGACTCTAACTACAGCATCGCCATTTGTTTTTATAGGCATTAATAATATGTCTTTAATCGTTTCAAATAATCCTGGTACTTTTATTGCAAAACTCCCTGAGCCAGTATCAAGATTACCAGCAGCAACAAGTTGGTTGGAATTTGCTATAATTTGAAGAACTTCTGCAGTGTCTAAATTGTAGTTCTCTAGTCTTTCTGGGTCTAGTATTACTTCAACTATTTCTTCTCTATCACCAGTTATATTAACTTCAAGTACAGAAAGGTTCTTTTCAATTTCATCCCTTAAGATTCTAGCTTTTTTTGTTAGTATCCTTTCAGGAACAGAGCCAGATAATGTAGCAACAATAACGGGGAAGTCTTCAAAAGTTCTTTCTTGAACTATAGGTTCATCTGTTTCTTCTGGTAAATCGGATTTGTTCTCATCTACAACTGTTTGTACTTCATCTTTAGCTTCATCGGCATCAAATCCTGCAATAAACTCTAGAGTAATGCTTGCTCCACCCTGATATGCTTTAGATGTTATTTCTTTTACTCCTTCAATAGTTTTTAACTCTTTTTCCATGTTTCTAAGAAGAATTCTTTCAGCATCTTCAGGGGAGATTCCCTCATGGTGCATACTCACTGTTACATATGGAATATTTATATCAGGAAAAGATTCTTTAGATATAGTTGAGTAAGAGTAAGACCCTATAGTTAATATTAGTACTAGCATTAACAGTACTGTTCTTGATCTATTTATTGCATTTTGGATAAAGCCGTGCATTTTTATTTATTCCCTTTGTTTTCATAAGTTGTTATAACTTTTGTTCCATCTTTTACATACTCATGACCAACGGTGATTATTGTGAAGTTGTCAGGTAGTCCGTTTAACCATAATCTTTCATTTTCATCTGTTAGGAAGTTTGCAGGGATAAATTTAACAATATTATCTTCTGTTACAGTCATTACTCCGATTTCTCCAACATCATTTAAAACGATAAGAGCAGGAGAAATGCTATGAGCATTTAAAGTTACAACATCTACTCTAATTGTACAGGTAAGCCCTTCAGTAATTTTATTATCTTCGTTAGGTATAGCAACTTCAAATTTATATGTTCTAGTAGCTTCGTCTGCAGAGGATGCAATGTAAGTTATTTTACCTTGAACAGTTTTATTAGATAGTATTACAGTTGCATTGCTTCCAACTTTTACATTTTCTCTAATGTTTTCTGAAAGGTATCCTACAGCTTTAATAGGGTTTAAATCTACTATTTTAGCTAAATCTGTGCCAACTCCAACATAGTCGCCCACTTCAACAAATCTATCCTCTATGATGCCATTAAAAGGACTTTTGATCTTTGTGTGTTCCAAATCTAATTTAGCACTTTCAACATCAGCAGTAGCTTGTTCTAATTCACTTTTTGCTAAAGCTACAGCAGAGTTTGAGGTTAGCTTTTTTTCTTGTAATTTTAAGCGAGCTTTATAATTTATTTTTTTAGCTTGTAAGTTTGACATAGCTTTTTCATAAGTGCTTTTTCTTTCATCAACAGCTAAACTAATTAAAGATGTGCCTTCTTTAGCAAAAGCTCCTTTGTTGAAGTCTATTGATTCGACTCTACCAGATGTCTCAGATTTTATTGTTACAGTTCTATGAGATTTTGTTTTCCCTGCAATAGATACATTTTGAATCATTTGTTCAGAAGTGATGTCCATAACTCTAACTGTTTGGAGTTTGTCTCCGCTTTCAGCTTCCTTTTGAGCTATTGATCTTGAATCAATGCTTTCTTTGTTGGATAATGCTCCGCTGAGCATCCATAGTGTTGTTATTACTGCAACTATAACAGCTATCTTATGAGACTGTTTCATGTTTTTGAATTTTGTCATGTTATCTTACCTATATATTTTTATTTTGTTTCATTATAATATTTAGCAAATTAGAAAGTTAATGTCTAGCTTTTTTTGATTAAAAAAAACTTGACTTTTTTTTGTTTTATTGATATAAATTTCTCCAAGCTCGTGTCTCAAAGAGTTTAAGTAATAGATTTACTAATTTTTTAGCGCTTATAAAATTGGTAAGTAATTAAAGAAAAAGGAAACAAATAATATGGCTCATCATAAGTCAGCTAAAACAAGAATTAAAAGAAACGAAAAAAGAAGAGTTATCAATAAAGATAGAAATTCTAAAATCAAAACAGCTATCAAGAAAGTTCTTGCTGCTGTAGAAGCTAAAGATAAAGCTCAAGCAAGTGAAGCTTTAAAAGTTGCTCAAGTTGAAATCTCTAGAGGTGCTACAAAAGGTGTTATGCATAAGAAAACAGCTTCAAGAAAAATCTCAAGATTATCAAAAAGAGTTAAATCTTTAGGTGTTGCTAAAAAAGCTCCAGCTAAAAAAGCAGCTGCTAAGAAAGAAGAAAAATAATAATTTTTTCGTTTATACTAAATAAGAATCCCAGATTATCTGGGATTTTTTATTTACTTGACATGATTTAGTTAAGATAATATAAATATAAAAATAGGAGAATAATTTTTTATGAAAAAAGTTCATTTTATAGGTGTAGGTGGGTCAGGTTGTGCTGGGTGTGCAATGATGGCTCTTAATGCTGGCTATGAGGTTTCTGGTTGTGGTATAGATTTAAACTCTTCATATTTAGATCAAGTTAAAGATACTGGTGAAATTGAATTATTTGAAGGGCATGATTTATCTCATGTTAAAGATGCAGATATAGTTGCTTGTTCGCCAGCTGTTTTAGGAAAAGGTATAGAAGAAGTTGATTATGCTTTTAAAGATGGAAAACTTATGAAGTGGCAACATTTCTTAGGTGATTTTGTAATGAAAGATAAAAAAGTTATCGCTATTTGCGGAACTCATGGTAAGACATCTACAACTTCAATGTTAGGAACTTCTTTAGAAAATGCAGGAGTTGATCCTTCAGTTTTTGTTGGAGGGGTTGTCCCTAAATGGGATAAAACTATTAGAGTAGGGCAGTCAGATATTTTTGTTATTGAAGCAGATGAGTATGATAGCAACTTTATAAAATATGCTCCAGATGTAGTTATATTAAACAATGCAGAGATGGAGCATCCTGAAATTTTTGATAGCGAAGAAGAATATATGGCTATCTTTGAAAACTTTCTAAGAACAGTTAAAGAAAACGGAACAATTATAGTTAATTTAGATGATTCTGGTTGTTTAAAGTTAATAGAATCTGTTCAGGATTATATAGTAGAAAACAAGATTGAAGTTAGAGGTTTTACTATAACTGGGGAAAGTAAATATGCTTGTGAAAAGGTATATGATGGTTTGATTATTGCTAATAACTCAGGTAAGAGAACTTTTGAACTAGAAGGTAATCTAATTAATATGAATGTGGTTGGAGATTATAATGTGAGCAATGCTGTTGCTGTTTTGGCGGCATCAGATGTTATTGGTGCTGATATTTCAAAAGTAATTGAAGGTATAGAAAATTTTGAAACAGCTAATAGAAGAATGCAAGTTATTAAGAATTATGATAATGGTACAGTGATTATTAATGATTATGCTCATCATCATACTCAAGTTAAGAATGCTCTAAAAGCTGCAAGAGAAATGAGTGATGAAAGAAAGCTGGTTGCAGTCTTTGAAGCTCATCAAATATCTAGGTTAAATAATCACATGCAAGAGTATGCAGATGCATTAAAGATTGCAGATAAAATTTATGTAACTCCTGTTTTTGTAGGTAGGGAAGCTGGAAAAGCTCTGCCAGATATGCAAAAGTTTTTAGATATGATAAATCATGACAATGCATTTTTTGTAAATGAAGAACCTGAAGAGGTGGCAAAAATTGTTTCTAAACAAATAGAAGATAATGCTTCAACTGTTGTTGTTATGGGAGCGGGTAAATCTCATATAGTCGCAAACAATCTTTAATATTTTTTTAGATAGTAATTAATTAAAAAAGAGGATGTTTTTATAACTATCCTCTTTTTTATTTTTAATTGACAGAAGTAGTTCCCATAAAGCCATTAATATCCTCCATAATATTAAGACCTTTGTTTGTACTAACTATAAGTATATCGTCATTGCTATACTTATAAACAGAAGAGCAACCTGTTAAAAGCGAGGCTGCTAATGCTAGATTTATTTTTTTCTTTTTAATTAAATTTTTCATTATTGCATTGTATCACAAAATAGTTAATAAAAAAAACTAATTTTTCTTTATTTTTGCTACAAAAAAACCATCTGTATTTGTTCTATATGGAGAGCTTTGAAATGTTCCTTGATTTTCTCCGACAAATTCATTTTTAATTTCACTTAATTCAAAATCTGAATGTTTTTCTAAAAATAAATTGACCACATTTTGGTTTTCTTCTTGGAATAATGAACATGTAGCATAGTATAAGAAACCATTTTTCTTTACTAATTTAGAGGCTCTTTCTAGTATTTCCAATTGAGTGCTAGTTATAGATTTTATATCTATTGGTTTGATTTTCATATCAGGATTTCTTCTCCAAGTTCCTGATCCAGAGCAAGGAGCATCTACTAAGACCTTGTCCATTTTTTCTGTGTTCCTATGTATCCATTTTTTAGAGGTTTTATCTAATAGCTTTGTAGAAGTATTTTGAACATCAGATCTTTTAAACCTTTGTTTTGCTCTTTTTAATTTTCCTTCAAAAATATCACAAGCAGTTATTCGCCCTTTGTTTTTCATAGTTGCAGCCATTGCTAAAGTTTTGCCTCCAGCTCCAGCACAGAAATCAACAATCTTTTCCCCTGGTTTTGCATCTACAATCAGAGCTATCAATTGAGATCCTTCATCTTGAACTTCAATTTCTCCATTTTTAAATTCAGAAAGCTCATTAATATTGATTCTTTTCTTCATTCTTATACCTACAGGAGATAGAGGAGTAGGTGATGCTTCTTTTATTTTGTTTAATATATCTTTTCTATCTGTTTTAATAAGATTGACTCTTAAATCAAAAGGAGCTTCTTTTTGCATTGCCATAAGCTCATTATTTAAATCTTCTTCATTTGAGAATGTTTCTTTAAATAATTCCCAATATTCATTAGAGCACTCTAGTTTTGCTTGTAAAGGTATCTCTTTTGAGGTTAAAGATTGTTTTTTTAAATTTTTATATAACTTTTCTGTTTCTGGATTTAACCTAGAAAAAGAATATGGCCCACCATCAAATATTTCTTTGTAGTCTTCTTGTTGTAATGCTGAATCAAATAATACAAAATAAAATGTGCTAGGCTGTATAGAATATCTTTCCATAAGCCATAATATCTTAAACCAATTTCTTAAAATTCTATAAAACCTGTTTAGTATAGCTTTTTTATCTTTAGATCCTATGTATTTGTTTGCACGAAAATATTCAGATATAACTTTATCAGCAGGTTTAACTCTTGCATCTTTTAAAATATCAGATGTTGTTTTTGCTCTTGCAGATTCTCTCATTTATTCACCTTTAAAGCCAGTTGCAACTATATATATCTCAACAGAGTCTTTTCTGCTTGAGTCAGGTTTAAAGTGTTTTATAACTTCAAAATCATGTTTTAATTGATCAAGAAGCTCTTTTTCTGCTCCACCTCTAAATAATTTAGCGACAAATGCTCCGTCTTTATTTAGAACTTGTCTAGCAAAAAAATATGCTTTTTCTACTAAAGCTGTTGTCTTTAAATGATCTGTTTGTTTGTGCCCAGTTGTGTTAGCGGCCATATCACTTATAACACAGTCAACTTTTTGACCTCTAGGCATTTTTGATAGAATTAAATCAATAGCTTCAGGCTTCATGAAATCTTGTTGTATTAAAACAGCTCCTTCAATAGGCTTTGTTTCCAAAATATCTACTCCAAGAACGAACTTTGCATGCCTTTTTCCAGCATATTGACACCATCCCCCTGGGGCACAACCTAAATCAATAACTGTTCCGCCTTTTTTAATTACTTTGAATTTTTTATCTATTTCTTCAATTTTAAAATAGGCTCTTCCACGAACTCCCATTTCTCTTGCTTTTTTTACATAAGGGTCATTAAGTTGTCTCTCTAACCAAAGCTTAGATGATATTTTTCTACCTCTGGCAGTTTTAACTTTTTGTTTTAATTGGTTTCTTGATCTTGCTTGTTTCATGATTCTTCTATTCTTATTCCTTATTTTAGTTATTGCATATTGTATAACATAAGCATTGTTTTGTCTAGGTTTAATTGTTTTATTTTTTTATAATAAAATCATTGAGATAATACTATTAATATGATATATTACTCTTGTACTTTATCAAGCTTTAATATTCTATCTGCTTTTTTAGCTAAGGCTTGATTGTGAGTAGCAAATAAGCAAGCCATTTTTTGTTCTTTACATAAAGTTAATAACAAATCAAAGATTTCTTTTGCAGTCTTCTTATCTAGATTACCTGTAGGCTCATCAGCTAATAAAATTTTTGGTTTATTTGCTAAAGCTCTAGCTATAGCAACTCTTTGCTGTTCTCCTCCAGATAATTCTGCTGGTTTATGATTTACTCTATCCGCTAAACCTACAGAGCTTAAAAGCTTTAAAGATTTTTCTTTTGCTTCTTTTTTAGTCATTTTAGATATTATCATTGGTATCATAACATTTTCAAGAGCGGTAAACTCACCTTGTAAGTGATGGAATTGATAAACAAAACCAATGTTTTCTCTGCGGATTTTAGTTTTATAGCCATCACTTTTTTTGAATGTTTTCTTGTTAGCGATTAATACCTCACCAGATTTTTGTTTTTCAAGTAGTCCTATTATGTGCAGTAGAGTCGATTTACCTGCTCCACTTTGAGCCATTAGTGCAACTGTTTCACCACTGTTAATCTCAAAGTTAACATTGTTTAAGACATCAATTTTTGCTCTACCTTTACCAAAGCTTTGGAATATGTTTCTAATTTCTATAATTTTACTCATATCTCAATGCCTCCACAGGATCTATTTTTGATGCTTTCCATGCTGGGTATAAAGTAGATAGTAGAGATAATGTCAGAGCTATTATAACTACGGCTATTACTTCATTGTAATTAACCTTTGCTGGTAATTGAGATAGATAATACACCTCTGCAGAGAATAAATCCTTACCAGATATTTTGTTTAGGAATTGTTGTATATTAGATATGTTATCAGTTATGAATAAGCCTAAAGCTAACCCTATAAGTGTTCCTGAAACTCCAATAGCGGATCCTGTCAAAAAGAATATCTTCATGATTGAGTATTTTGTAGCTCCCATTGATTTCATGATAGCAATACCTTTGTTTTTATCTTTCACTAGCATTATCATGCTGGATATAACATTAAATGCTGCTATTAATATAATCATTGTTAATATTAAGAACATAACATTTTTTTCTACATTAAGAGCATTAAAATAACTAGAATTGATATCTTTCCAAGAAAGTATTCTAGTATGGTTCCCAATTTTTAAGCTTAGGTCTATCATAGTTGGTCTAAGATTTTCATAATCTTCCACCATTACTTCTATATATTTAGCTTGATGGTCTTTCATGTTGAAAAAACTTTGAGCAGTCTCTAAAGGTATAAATACAAAGTTTGCATCATATTCATACATGCCTATATCAAAAATTCCCGCAATTTCGAATGTTTTCATTCTAGGCATTATGCCGAAAGGAGTTTTTGCTCCTTTAGGAGATATTAAAGGTAGTTTATCGCCAGTACCTAAGTTTAAATTATCAGCAAGGTTCTTACCTATAAACACACCATCATCTTTAAATCGAGCTAGCTCTTCAGAAGATATGCTTTTACTTAGAGTCTTTTTTCGCATAATATCAGAGTTTTTCATTCCTCTAATCATTATTCCTTTAGCAGATCCATCTTGTTGAGTAACTAAAGCTTGACCGTCAATTATAGGGAATACATCTCTTACACTGTTTGCCTCTAAAGCTTTTTTAACTATTTTTTCATAATTATCTATATTTACAGAGTAACTAGAGTAAATAGATATATGTCCGTTTATTCCTAAGATTCTTGAAAATAGTTGTTCTCTAAAGCCATTCATTACAGACATCACAACTATTAAAGTTGCAACACCTAAAGCTATTCCAATTAATGAAAAAGTGGATATTAAAGATATAAACCCATCTTTTTTGGCCTTTAAATATCGACCTGCTATAAATCTTTCCATGTACATAATTTTAATATAGAGATGTTATTAATTAATTGCAAGTATTTAATAGAAAGAGTAAGGGTCTATATCAATTTGAACTCTTACTTTTTTATCTATGTTTGATGAATTGATCCAAAACTGTATGGTCTTTTGAGCATTTTTATTTTTATCTATTTTTATTAAATATCTTTTTCTATACTTGCCTCTTAATCTATATATAGGAGCTTCAGCAGGACCCAATATTATTATTCCTTCAGTTTTTGGGATATGAGAGGATAGTTCTCTGCAAGCTTGGTTTAATAAATTTTCGTCGTTGCAAGATACTATTAAAGAAGCAAGTTTACCATAAGGAGGTAGGTTTCTATCAGCTCTTAAAGCCTTTTCTTCTTCAAAAAAAGCTTCTTTGTCGTTGTTTTCTAAAGCTTGCATAAGCACTATATCTGCTTCATAAGTTTGAATTAAGACTCTACCTGGGAGATCATGACGACCAGCACGACCAGATACTTGTTGAATTAATTGAAAGTTTTTTTCTCCAGCTCTTAAATCTGCTGAGGCAATATCTCCATCAACTATACCAACAAGAGTAAGTTTGGGGAAGTTATGTCCTTTTGATATCATTTGAGTTCCTACAATTATGTCGTATTTATGTTGTTCTATTTCCTTAATTACACTTTGCAAATTGTTGTTTGTTAAATCACTCGAAACTGTTATTAATCGTGCGGCTGGTATAAGGGATTTTACTTCTTCAGAAATTTTTTCGACTCCTGGGCCACACATTACAAAAGAGTCTTTCTCATTACAAGAAGGGCAGGATTCAGGAAGTTTTTTTTCAAAACCACATTGATGACACATAAGTTTGTTAAACTTCTTATGAGATGTTAACCAACTTGTACAATAAGGACAGGATAATCTTTCTCCGCATTTTTTACATATTACTAAAGGTGAATAACCACGACGGTTTAAAAATAATAATGTCTGCTCTTGTTGATCAAAATTGTTTTTGATTGCGGTTCTTAGTGTGTCTGATAAAAATTCTTGAGTAGCAGTCTTTTCATCTTTCATATCTATAAGTTTTATATCTGGAAGCTTAGCTTCTCCATATCTGGATTTTAACTCTATGTGAAAATATTTTTCTTGTTCGCAGTTATAAACACTCTCTAGTGATGGAGTTGCAGATACCAATACACAAGGGAACTTGCCTATGTTAGCCCTAACTACGGCCATATCACGAGCATTATACATAAATACATCTTCTTGCTTATATGAATTGTCATGCTCTTCATCTACAACAATAAGTCCTAAGTTTTTATATGGAAGTAACAATGATGAGCGAGCTCCAACAATAACTTTAGCTTTCCCTGATATAATACCTTTCCAGGTTTTCCCTTTTTGAGCAGGTGATATAGATGAATGCCAAACATAAGGTTTTATACCAAAACGGTGCTCAAATCTTTCAATAAAACCTCCTGATAGAGAAATCTCAGGTAACATGATTAATACTTGTTTGCCTTTTGCTAAGACTTCAGAAATAGCCTCAAAATAAACCTCCGTTTTACCAGATCCTGTAATTCCATCAATCAAAGAAACAGAGAAATTATCACCTATGTTATCTAGTAGTTTACTTGTTGCTTTTTTTTGATCCTCTGATAAGTCTTTACCCGATATTGTTAAATCAGGTTTAGGGAAATTTAATTCTCTAATTTGTTTTTCTTCTTTTAATACATTAGCTTTTAATAGCCCTTTTATAACAGAGTCTCCAACTGAAAGTTCCTCCATTATTTCTTTCGCAGTTAATCTTTCTTTGCTTTTTATTAGCTCTATAGTTTTTACTCTAGATTGTGTTTTTGTTATAGATTTAAATTCTTCTTTCCAATTATCAGATAAGCTGTATTTGTTAATTGTTTTGTTGGATTTATTCAAACTCGCAGAGCTTATAAAGCTTTTAAATATCAATCCTATCGGCGACAAGGTATAGTTTGATATCCACTTTATGAACTTTAAGTTATATTCACCAATGTTTAAATTGTGTTTTACAGATATATTCTTCAATTTATTATAAGTTGAGGTGCTTTCTCCAATAACTAAAGCCGTTACTTTTTGTCTGCCAAATGATACATTTATAAGATCTCCCGCTAACAAGCTTTCTTCACTCTTGTATGAAAAAGAGGAGTTAAGAGCTAAAGGGACAATTACATCGTATATCTTCATGGTTTTATTCTTTTATTTATTTTTTTATATTTAAAATTTTACATTTTTAATTTTTTATTGTATAACACTTAATAATCTTTTTTACAATCGAAAAAAGAATTAAATTAGAAATATCTAGGCTTTAAAGTTAAGGAATATAAAGGTATTAACAAAATTGGAATATTTATATGATAAAAACAATAGATAAGTATATTTTTAAACAGCTATTATTAAGTTTATTGTTGATGGCTCTTGTTTTTTGTGGAGCTATATTACTATCTCAATCTTTACAATTTATAGATATGACGGTTAATGAAGGAGCTTCTTTCGGAACATTTCTTCAATTAATCTTTTTTAGCCTGCCTAAATTCTTTATTGTTATACTTCCGATATCATTGCTTATAGTAACAATGTTTATATATTCTAAAATGATGGGAGATAATGAAATAGTAATTATGAAGTCTTCTGGTGTAAGTAATTTTAACTTATCTAGAGCTGCTGTTTTTCTATCTGTTATAACTGCTCTTTTGGTGTTTGCTTTAGATGGTTGGGTTGCTCCTGCATCAAAAGAAAAGATTGATATGATAAAAGTAGATATAGTTGAAAATCAAACAGCTGTTTTATTGCAGGATAAAATATTTAACGACTTAGGTAATGGTTTGAGTGTTTATGTCGAAGCAAAGCAAGACAATGGTAATTTAACAAATGTATTTATTAAAGATGCGAGAGAAAAAGGTAATGAAATGTTTGTAACTGCTAAATCGGGAGCAATTATAAATGACGATAAAACAATTTCTCTTACTTTAGTTGATGGTATGACTCAAATATTTAATGAGAGCGATGGTGGCTTGGATAAGCTTGAGTTTAAGCAATATACTGTAGATTTGAAAGATAAAAAGCCAAATAAAAATAAAATATTTAAATTTATAAAAAAAGATGCTGATGAAAGGAATCTTATAGAGCTTATTAAGTCTGTTAATGTTGAAAAAGATGATGATTTGAGAACAGGTATTATAGGTATTTTACACTATAAGTTATCAGCTCCATTTTTAACAATTAGTTTCATCTTGATAGCATTAGCATTTATACTCGGTGGAGTTTTTAGAAGAACTGGTTACTCTAAAAGAATGGGAGCTTGCTTTTTGATAGTTTTAGTTTTACAGTCTGGAGCTATTGGTTTGTCCAATTTTTCAAGAACTAATGTATGGGCTTGCTCATTGATGTATTTATGGGCTATTATTCCAGGTTTAATAGGTGTTTATTTTATTTGCAGAAAGAAGGCTAGATAATGCTTAAAAAAAGTCAAACTTTGTCATTATATATAGCTAAAAAATTCTTACTTAATTTTTTAGTTGTTTTTGCTACTCTTTTAGCAATAATTTACATGTTTGATACTATAGAGTTAATTAGAAAAGCTAGTAAAATTGAAACAGATGTTCCTATGAGCATTATTTTTAAAATGTCTTTATATAAATTGCCAGATGTAGGACAAACTTTATTCTCATTTGCAATGCTCTTTGCAGCGATGGTAACTTTTTGGAGGTTTACCAGAAACTATGAGCTTATAGTAGCTAGATCTTTTGGTATGTCTATATGGCAAATATTATCACCAGCTATAATGGTTACATTAATTGTAGGTTTGCTTAGAGTAGGTGTTGTCCAGCATTATGGATCTACAATGTTAAAGAGATACAATCAATTGCAGACTGAATATTTAGGTAAATCAAAAGGGAAGATAAATATATCTTCAGCAGGGCTTTGGTTTAAAGATGGGGATGATCATTATGATTGGATTGTAAATGCTGAAAGTATAGAGAATAATTCTTTAAATAATGTAAAAGTTATGTATTTTGACAAGAATTACAACTTTGTTAAAAGGCTGGATGCTGAAAAAGCGATATTGGGAGCTAAGAGGTTAGAACTCCTAAGTGTATGGGTTAATGAACAAGGATTTGATAAAGAATTCTCATATAGAAAGGTGATACCATCTAAAATAAAAGCAAAAGATATAGAAGAGATTATGATTGATGATCCTCAAATATCTGTTTGGAATATGCCTCATTATATAAGGATTGTTAAGAATTCAGGCCTTGATTCAAATAAAATTCAAACTAATTTCTTCTCTTTGCTATTGCAACCAGTTATGTTCTTAGCATTGGTTTTGTTGGGAGTTAGTTTTTCCTTAACCATACCTAGAAAAGGCGGAGTGGCAAAAATTATAGGTATAGGTATATTTATATCTTTTTCTGTCTTCTTTTTAAACGAAGTTGTTGTGGCTTTAGGTGTTGGAGGTAAGATATCTCCATACTTAGCGGCTAGTATTCCATCTCTTATCTCTCTATTTATTGGTATATTGATTTTATTAAAAAAAGAAGATGGATAAAAATATTGACATAGTAGAAAAATGCTCCTAGACTATTAATAGGAAGGAGGATGTTTTTATGAAAAAGAACTTTTTTAAATGGTTCTTCTTGTTGCTAGTTATAGCGGCTGTTATATCAGTAGCTGTTTCTAATGTCAGCAAAGATCAAACAAAACTTAGCAAAGATTACTCTTCAAATGTTGGATATATGCACAGTCATGAAGCTGAGGCATTATCTATGGACTCCAGTGTTGTTGTAGAAGAGGGATATGTTGTTTTGCAAGTAAATGGTTTCGTTTGTGAACTTTGTGGTAAAAAGACAAGAAAAGCCTTAAGTGAATTACCATTTGTAGAAGATGTTATGGTTAATATAGAAAAACAAACTGTAACTATCGCAATCAAAGAAGGTTTTGCTTTTGATGAAAACTTAGTTGTTAAAGCGATTAAATCTCATGGGTTTTCCCCATATATGATTTATAAAAATGTAGATGGTAAAACTATAGCAAGGGAAATATAGTTTTATGGTAAATAAAATTAAGTACAATAAGTTGGGGTGGTTAGTGCTTTTTACGACTACTTCAACTCTATTGTGTTGTGCTTTACCAATATTACTAGTTAGTTTAGGTATGGGAGCTGCTATGGCTGCAGTTGCATCTAATGCTCCTTGGCTTGTTTGGCTTACTATGCATAAATTATGGATATTTATAGTATCTGGTCTAGTATTAGCTCTAGCTTTGTGGTCTGTTTTTAGACCAGGGAGATCTTGCCCAATAGATAAAGAGTTGGGTAAGTATTGTAGTGCCGCTAATAAAGTAAATAAAATGATGCTGTTCATATCAATATTCTTATGGTTTGTAGGATTATTTACGGCTTATGTATTGCCAGTTTTTGTGTAATATCTTTTGATTTTGTTTGCATTATTCTCAAATAACTGTTAGTATTTGCGAAAATAACAAGAGGATAATATTAAATGAAAAAAACTTTACTTGCTATATTTTTTCTAATTTCAGTGGTTTGCAGCTCATATGCAAACTCTATGAGAGTAATTGCTTTTGTTAACGATGATATAATTAGCTCTTATGATTTCTCAAATAGAATTAGCTTGTCTTTAGTTAACTACTCTTTAGAGAATAATGAAGAAAATATAAAGAAACTATCTCCTGTTGTTATTAATGAGCTAATACTAGAGACATTGAAGAAACAAGCAGCTTTTAATTCTAATCTGTCAATATCAGAAGAAGAAGTTGATAATGCTATATTGAGTATAGCTAAGAGCAACAATATGTCAGAAGAAGACTTTAAGTCAAAAGTGTTTCAAAATAACAATATGAAAGATAGTTTTATTGAAAAGCTTAAATCTGATGTTTTATGGAATAAATATGTGAGTAAAACTATAGCTCCTAGGGTTAATGTTTTAGATAAAGAGATTGAAGATTATATAAGTAAAAATTCAGAAGAAGCTGATGAGTTAAATAAGGATAAAATAAAACAAATTTTATTTATGAAAAAAATAAACTTGTTACAAGAAAGAAAAATAAGAGACTTGAGGGATAGTGCTTTTATAGAGGTGCAATTATAATAAACATGAGATTAGAAGATTTACCACCATTAAAAGAAGTTATAAAGAAGTATCAATTATCGGCTAAAAAATCTTTAGGGCAAAATTTCTTGTTAGATTTAAATTTAACGAGAAAAATAGCAAGATTAGGGCAGATAGAAGAAGGAACAACTATTATAGAGATTGGTTGTGGTCCTGCGGGGCTTACAAGAGCTATTTTAGAAGTTTATCCAAATAATCCAGTGGTGGTTATTGAAAAAGATGAAAGATGTGTTCATGCATTACAGGATTTAGTTTTACCTGTAGTTGGTGATAGACTTAAAATCATCCAAGGTGATGCTATGAAAATAGATTACAATGAAATTGCTCCTGGTAAAAAAGCAATTATAGCAAATCTTCCATATAACATTGCAACTCCTCTTCTTATAGGTTGGTTAAAGCAAATAGATAAGTTTGACAGTCTGACTCTAATGTTTCAGAAAGAAGTTGCTAATCGTATTGTGGCTAGTGTTGGAGATAAAGCTTATGGTAGGCTAGCTGTTATCTCTAATTGGTTATGTAACACTAAAATTGTAGTTAATTTACCTCCGCAAGCATTTACTCCACCTCCAAAAGTTTCTTCAGCTGTGGTTCACTTTAAGCCTAAAGCTGATAGGGAAGATGTAAGGTTTTCTGTTTTAGAAAATGTTGTAAAGCAAGCATTTAACCAAAGAAGAAAAATGTTAAGACAGTCTTGTAAGAGTTTTTTACCTATTTTAGAAAAATTAGGTATAGATGTAACAAAACGAGCAGAAAATCTTAGTTTAGATGAATTTTTGAATATTTCTAAGGAGGTTTAATTTTATGATAAAATATAATTTTGGAGATAAGTCATTTGTACTAGATTATAGAAAACTTTCAGATAATTATGTGTTTCCTAAACAAGTTCACGGATCAAAAATATTAATAATTAATTCTTTAGAAGAAGCAAAAAATATAGATGCTTATAGTGTTGAAGTTGATGCTACTATTACAAAAGAAAGGGGGGTTATCCTTTGTATATCAACAGCAGATTGTGCTCCTATTATTCTGGTAGATAGGGATAATAATATAATATCAGCGGTTCACGCTGGTTGGAAGAGTGCTTGCAAAGGTATAATCACTAAAACTATAAAAGAAATGGTAAGGTTAGGAGCAGATTCTAGCTCTATTAAAGCTTATATAGGTCCTTGTTTGGGAAAAGAATCTTTTGAGTGTGAAAAAGATATGATGAATTCTTTTTTAGAAGCTGATAAGAAAAACTCAGTTTTTTTTGAAAGAAAAAATGAAATAAAATATTTATTTGATTTAAAATCTTTTTGTGTAAATGAATTAAAAAAATCAGAGGTGACTGATATAAGTGTCTCTGATATTGATACATATACAGATAATAATTATCACTCATATAGAGAGTTTGAAGCAAATAACCCAAATATAAAATATGAGTTTGGTAAATACAGAAATCTAACTACTGTTGAGATTAAATAGTTAAAACTTGAGATCTTTCTTTTCGTATACTTCTTAAATGATTTGCCCACATTTCTTGTCCAGTTTGTTTATCAACAGATGCTAGCTTTTCACAAAAAGGTCTGCTTCCAGCTTGAAAGTGATGTAAATCAATAGGGAAATGCCAATCATATGCCCCATTTATTATAAAGCCATTGTTATACAGAATGTTTCTAACTAAAGGTGTTACTTGTCCCATTATATTTTTTTTATATATTTGAAGATTTTCTGCTTTGCTTTTAGGCCAAAACAAATGGCATTTACTAAATTTACTGTTGTTATCTTCTATATAAGCTATTCTATCAGGGTTTAGATATTTTATAGATTCCTTGGGCCAAACTATACTTTCTGTAGTTTGAGCACTTATATTTTTAGGGTTGCTTGATTTCCCTATAAATGGGTTTTGAAAATAATTTATATCTAAAGCTAATCCAAAAGAATGTAGAGATACTATGTTTTTTGAAGGGTCATCACTTACAACTTTTCTAAATCTTTGTAATCCATTAGTGCTATTTAATTTTCCTGTTGTATCAGAAATATTAAATTCATGATGAGGTTTTATTTGTTTTATAGGAAACTTATGATGATATAACTCATTAAATGCTCTTTCAACACTTTCGCTTACTACATCTAGCATGATTATTTGACCATTTTGATGAGATCTATTTTTAAAATCCCAATATGGCACTTGAATTTTTTTGAACCTTGTTAATTTTAAAGGATGGTTTTCTGTCCAATATTCTTTTTCTATCATTAATTGTTTGTCATGTTGCGATAAATTTGTTATCATAAAAAATCCTTTGTTTCTTTGACCAGATAATATCATGTTTTTTGATAAAAGTCTAGTTGAAAGTAGCAAGTAATGTTTTTAATTATTGGTGTTTGTGGGAAATAATAATATGGAAGTTGTCCGAATTGTGGAAATAAAAGTTCTTAATAGTAAGCTGAAAGTCATTTTTAACGATGGTTTTGAAGAGGAGTTTGTTTGTGCTATAGGAGAGAATGGTTTGGTTTCTGAAAGCAATAAGAGAGAGGGGGATATGTCAACCCCTATAGGTAGCTATAATTTGCTTGAATTGTATTATCGTAAAGATAAAGTTGGGGAAGTTGTTTGTGGTTTACCTAAAAGAATTATTACAAAAAAATGTGGTTGGAGCGATGATTCTAATATGAGCTATAATAAATATGTTAAATTACCTTTTGGTGGCTCTTTTGAAAAATTATGGCGAGATGATGATGCTTATGATTTAGTCATTATAACTTCGCATAACTCTTTTCCATCAATACCTGATAAGGGAAGTGCTATCTTTTTTCATGTTGCAAAATATAATAATAATGGTAGTATTAAATCTACAGAAGGTTGTGTCGCAATAGATAAAAACGATATGTTGAGAATATTGCCATATATTACTTCAGATACAAAAATAAACATTTTATATAAATAAAAAATAAGGATAAATATGAAATTAATTGGAATTACAGCAGATATTGATTTAACACAAGATAAGAGTTTTAGGCATGAATTAAGATGTCGCTATACTGATGCTATTTTAAAAAGAGGGGCTATCCCTATCATTATACCAAATGCTCCAGATAGAATAGATGAGTATATAGAATTGATAGATGGATTAATTATATCTGGTGGAGGTATTATCAAAGAATCTAGTATAAAAGATATAGAAAGATATAAAGATTCTAATGATGTTGTGGAGTACAGAACTTATTTTGAATATAAATTGATAAAAAAAGCTCTTGAAGTGGATTTGCCTGTGCTTGGCATATGTTTCGGAGAGCAGTTAATAAATCTAGTTTATGGAGGCTCTATAAAAAGCGATGTGAAAAATCATAAAGAAAATGTTTATGACTGCTCTCATGTTATAAATATAAAAAAAGATAGCCTATTATATGATATTGTAAAATCCTCAAATATTAATGTTAATACATCTCATACTCAAGCTGTAGATATAATAGGAACTGGCTTGGATGCGGTCGCTTTATCTAAAGATGGTTTTGTAGAAGCTATTGAAGATAAAACAAAAATTTTTTGTATTGGTGTTCAGTGGCACCCAGAGGCATCCGGAATAACGGAAAAAAGTGATGAAATTTTTGATTATTTTTTAAATTTATAAAAAAAATTAAAAAAATATAAAAAAGGTGTTGACAATTTTAAAAAATCGGGTTATAACTTCAATCCTAAACCGATTAGTGGTTCGAGGGCAATTAGCTCAGTTGGCTAGAGCATCTCGTTTACACCGAGAGGGTCGGGAGTTCGAGTCTCTCATTGCCCACCATTTTAATCGTTTACTCCGCGCGGGAGTAGTTCAGTTGGTTTAGAATGCCTGCCTGTCACGCAGGAGGTCGCGGGTTCGAGTCCCGTCTCTCGCGCCATTATAAAAATCCCAGTCAGCTTAGCTTTCAGGGATTTTTTTATATCTGAAATTCGGTGGTGCAGTAGCTCAAATGGTGCAGTTATGGTGCATTCAGAATAAAAAACAGCAATTATTCAGAAACAATAACAATTAAGAAGTAATTTTTTAAACCTTGTTAAAATAAGGCTTTTTTGAACCATTTTGCACCATAAGTGCTCCATAATTGCACCATGGGTGTTTTGCCATAAGCTTAAGCTGTTGATTATGTTGGTTTATTTGTATTGTGTATTCCTGCTTAAATAGCTTGTTGACATTTCTTTTTATCTATTGTATAGTGTTTTTATTATGTGAGAATAACAGAAAGAAGGTGTATTATGAATAAGTGGATTAAGTTATCTTTAAGCAGTTTTGTTGTGCTGTTTTTGTTGGGTATCGGGCTTAGGTGTTGTTTTTGTTGGGAGTGGACTACACTTTGGTCTGCTATTTCTAGTATAGGAACTTTGTTGGCTGTCGTTGTAGCTTTATATGTTTTGGATATAAACACTAGAAGAAGTGAAAGAAATAAAAGAGAAGAGCTTTTAAATACCTTAGTGGGTATTAAAATAGAAATATCAGCTTTATATAAAAATTTTGAAGAACAATTTTTGCCAGAGGTGGAAAAAATTAGAAGAGGAGAACAAGATGCTTTTAGGTTGTCTATGGCTAAACCACATAATAATTACTTTATATTTTACGATAGTAATAATAAGTCTTTAGTAAATTTACAAAATAAAGATAATTTTTTGCAGAATATATTTCTTTTATATAATTCAGCAAAGGCTCTATTAGATGCCTATGTAGCTTATGGTAATAATTCTGAAATGCTTGTGGTTAAACAACTGAACCCTAATATGTCAGAGGAAGAACTTAATAGAACGTTTTATAACATGGCTATAACTAATACTCAAATTATGATTGCTTCTTATGATAGAGTTACTTTGTATTATGAAGCTGTTCATAAAGAGATAGACATAGAGATAGATAACTTAAGAAAAGAACTGGGATATAAAATATGAATAAATGGGAGGTTAATAATGTCTAAGAATGAAGATTATAGAGATGAATATCTAAAAATGAGAGATGATTGGGATGAAGGAAGGGTTAGATCTAGAGAGAGTTTTAATAAATTAATATCGACATTGTCTTTAGGGGGGCTGACTCTATCGATAGCCTTTATAAAGTTGATTCCAGTTGAATATAATGAGCCTATTTGGATGTATCTATCTTGGTCTGGTTTTGTTTTATCTATATTGTTCTTAATGTTGTCTTATCTACTATCGGAATATACGCATAAGCATTTAGTGGAAGCAATGGATCGAAAGTATAAAGAGACAAGGAATCCTTTTGATATAGAAGAACCAAAGAGTTTAAAAATAGTAAGGGTTATTTTTAATTATATTACAATAATATCTACTATATTATCTATAATCTTATTTATTATATTTGTGTGTTTAAATAATCCATTAAATAAAAAAATGCCTAGACAGCAGGGAGAAGTTTATATCTCTCAGATAAAAAACAACTATTTTATAAGAAATAAATAACAATAAAAAAGGAAAGAAAAATGAATAAAGAAGTAAAACATTATACAACATCTATAAAAAATCACGAGCCAAAAAAACAACCAGTTGCGCCAAAGACTGCAATCAAACCTTCTCCAAAATCAACGCCAGCACCCAAAAAACAACCAGTTGCGCCAGTAAAGAAATAAATATGCCAAACATAACTAAAAGAACATCAAAATCAGGTAAGGTCTCCTATAGAGTGCTTGTAAGGGTAAAAAACTTCCCTACGCAATCTGCTACATTATCTTCGCTTACAAAGGCTAAAACATGGGCTTCTAAGGTAGAAAATGAAATTAGGGATGGTAAGTATCTTTCTCAGATTAAAGCTAAAGAACATACTGTTGCAGAAATGATAGACAGGTATATTGAAAATGTATTGCCTAACAAGCCTAAAGTTCAATATGATTGGACTTTTTATCTCAATGAAATTAAAGGTCTTATCGGTATGTATACTTTACATGAAGCTACTCTTTCTGTATTGGTTGAAATGAGAGATAAAATAGCTAAGGTTAAAACAAGAAAAGGAACTTTAAGATCAGGTTCTACAGTAAATAAGTTTTTAACGGCTCTTAGCTCTGCTTATGGCTATGCTGTTAATGAATGGGAATGGCTAGAGGTCAACCCTATGTTGAGGGTGAAAAAAATGAAAGAGGCTCCTCCAAGAATAAGATTTCTTGATGATAATGAAAGAAAAAGTCTTTTAGATGCTTGTAAAAAAGCTAAAAACCCATATTTATATCCTGCTGTTGTTGTGGCTTTATCAACTGGGGCGAGGAAGATGGAAATACTTTCTCTTAAATGGGATGATTTAGATTTAGGTAATAATAGAGCTATTTTGTATAATACCAAGAACGGAGAAGTGAGGAGTATTCCTATTGTTTATAAGTCAGAAGAAGTAATGAGAGAATTATATGAGAACAGAACAAGTGATAAGTGGATTTTCCCGAGTCAAGATGATTCTAAGCCATTTGATATAACTAGAAGTTGGAGAAAAGCTATCAAAGAATCTGGGATAACTAATTTCCGTTTTCACGATTTAAGGCACACTGCAGCAAGCTATTTACTTAATAATGGTGTTACTTTAGGGCAGTTAGCAGAAATTTTAGGGCATAAGACTTTGCAGATGGTAAAGAGATATGCTCACTTGTGTGATCAGAAAAGAAAACTTGAAGTTGAAAATATGAATAAAAAGATATTTAGAGGAGATTAGGTATGGTTAATACAGAAAAGTCACATCTTTTAAGAATCTCTCCAGAGTTTAAAGCTTTAGATAGGAAGTTATCTGCGTTTAAAACAACATCTATATTCCCAAAATATATAAAAGAATATGTAGTTAGCGAGGTAAAAAGGCAAATTAAGGCTTCTTATAATTTTATCGATCACAAAGAGTTTAAAAAAGGGGCTTTGGAAAACCTCAAACATTTATATTTTGTTCTTCAGGTTTTTAATAAGAATGAAGAGTTGTATAACTCTATTTTTAAAAATCAAGATATAGATCAGATTAAAAAAGAGGTGTTAATAAAAAAACTATTAAGTGCTTATGAAAGCATTGGAAGTAGTTATTATAATTCTCAGTCTAAGCTAGAATATAAAGAGGGCTATAAGAAGTTGAAAAAAATGGCTGTGAATTTTAAAACAAAATTTAGGGATATATCCAAAAGGACTATATCTTTAACACAAAGCAGAGATATAGATAGAGAAGTATTTAATTTACAAAATTCATCATTAGAAAAAATAAATGATGGTATATCAGATTTAGAAGAAGTATTGTCATATATTGAGCAAGTAGCTAATGAAAAAGCTTTTGTAGATAGTAAATACAGTCAAAAGATAAGTTCTGATAATGCAATACCTTTGTTTATATCTAAAATAATGTATGATTTCTTTATTGATAGCCTTAATAAGCCTCATTATAAAGATATAGCAGAAATAACTAATTCCTTTTTGAGCTTATACTTTCCCGAAGATGAGGATGTGGCTATATATTCCGATGGAACTATTAAATCGGCTCTTCAGGATTACATTAAAAATAAAGTATAGATTTATCTGTATATAAAAACATTATAATCTATACATACTCTTTCTTAAATATATCATATAACTAACCTCAACAGGTCAAAAAGAGGCTTGTGTTTGTAGAATCATAAATAACAAAAACAAGGAGGTTGGTTAATGGAACAACAAACAGTAAATCAGACACCCGTCCTTATGACTATTAAGGATTTCTCTAAGAAACACACTTTTATATCTGAAAGTGCACTTAGAAACAAGGTTTTCTATGCCGAAGAAAATGGCATGCAAAAAATGGGTGTAATTAAGAAATTAGGCAAAAGAGTATACATTGAAGAAAATTGCTTTTTTCAGTGGTTGGATTCTCTACAGTAAGATTAAAATTTTAAACAGAAAGATGGTGCAACCAAATGGCTAAATCTTTAAATAAATCCAATAAATACAATAGGTTAACGGCAAGTTCTAATAAAGATTTTGCAGTTGTATTTAATTGGTTAAGTGATAAGCTTAATAGTAATGGAGAGATTATGTTTATAACTATCAAACCTCACTATGTGACAAAGGATAGAATCTCTATGGCAAAAGAAGCTGATAATATATTGAAAAGGTTTTTTAGAAGTTTGATGGGCAGGCACTGGCAGAAAAGATTTGCAAGAAAAGAAGTAGATATCTTTGGTGTCATTGAGCAAGGTAAAACTGGGGCTTTGCACTTTCATATATTGTTTAATGCTGTGGATTATTCTTATCAACAAATTGTTACAGTCTTTCGAGGTGTCTCTAGATATATTAAATGCGATATAGGGACTAAAAAATATGGTCAATTTAAAGCAAGATTTGATAATCGTAATTACAATAAAGATATAGTTGTTTCTAAGGTTTATAATAAAGAAGGTGCAATAGAGTATTGTATGAAAGAACTTGGTATTTATGGTGAAAAAATTAGATCAGAAAATATAATGACTTTTAGTGATTTATTTAGCTAAAAAGAAAATTAACAAAGAAAGAACAAAGAGAAATTTTTATAAAAAAATTATTTTAGAAAAAAGAAGGGAATTTAAAAATGACAAAAACGGTTGAAAACGGTGAGGAAAAAACAATAGCAGAGAGAGGGAAAAACACTAGGTTTTCATCAGAAAATCAACCCTCTTCAGATAGTAAGAAGAAGGGATGGGTTAAGAAAAAACTTAAAGATGGTTTGGAGGATGTTATTTTGCAGAGATTGTCTAAAACTTATATTGGAGAAAACGGTAAAGAAGTTAGGGTTGTTGATGATATTGCTGATATATTCTTTGAGGAGTTAGAGGCTAAAAAAGATATAAAAGGATTTAAGATGTTACTTGATATTGAAAAAAGAAATGCAGAATCTCAGATTTATTTTAACGGAGAGATTGTAGAAAGAAGTAATGTAATAACAGAGATTGGTGAAATTTTAAAGGCTGTAAAAAGAGGAGAACTTTCTATTGAAGAAGCTTCTGAGTTGATGGATGTTTATAAGGTGGCATACAAATTGCAAGAGAAAAAACTTAAAGATGATCCTGTTTCTTCTTTTATGGCGGCTGTTCTTTAAAATAGCTCCCAAATTAAATGGGAGCTTTTAAGTTATTGGGTCTATACCGCTAATATGCAATCTCTATATTCTTTGTATATTAGAACTAGCTCTTCAACCTTATCTAATGCTTCTTTAACTAAATCTTTCTGTTCATCAAAAGATTCTAGCTTGTTAATGCTAGAGCATCTCTTTCGAATGTTTAAAGACTTACCCGTTTTAACTAGCATTGCATCATTAGGTAAAGTTACAATCTCTTCAACGGCTTTAAATTTATCAGCATATCCTCTGATTTGCAAATCTATGAACCCGAACTCCCATTTATGAACAATAGCAAAAGGAAGCTCCATAATTGGCTTTCTGAAATAATACCAATCAGATTGAGTCGGCTTATTTGCAGGTCTTTTATTTGCTAGTTTTGGATATTCTTCTTCAATCAAATCATAGTATCTTTGCCAAAATTCGCTTACTGTAGTATTTGTTATAAATGAGTATCCTCTCTTCTTCTTATCAATAGCAGTTTCAAGCATATTGATTTTGAATGAAATTCTATCATCATTCGCTGAATATCCTTTTAGAGTATCTATAATTTCTTCATAAGATAAAGATATTGGAAATTTTGTTCTATCTACATTTTGAATATATAAATCTGGAGCAGTTATACATAAATGAAATTCATCCCATAAACCATCTTTAATGCCTTTTTCTCCTCTGAATACATATCTCTCTGGTTGCATTGGTTGGAATGATACATCTATCTTGTTTTCTAGCATTATAACTATTCTTTTGCTCTCTAAAGTCTTAAATCCGACTAAAACATCAGTTTCCCCAAGTTCATTATCCATAACAGAGTGCCAGCAACCCCAGAAATTTACATTGTCAGATGATAAATCAAATTTTGATAAGAGAAATGTCCTAAACTCTTCGGAAGAGAATATCTCCTCCATAATTAACAAGTCCATATCTCTTTCTCTAACTGTTTCTATAAAATTAACATTTTCCATAATATCCTCACTTCTTTTTAAATTTGGATTTTCTATACACTCATCTTCATGATTTTTATTTAAAAATTTGTTTATGTGATAGTAGGCGACATTAAATCCAAAGCATATTTGCTGATAAGCCTTTGGATTGTGTATTATATATTTCCTAGAACTAACCTTATAGTTTTTATATATTCTTTTTCTTTTCTTAGAATCTTTTAAGTTATCAATGAATTTCTCTATAAATTTAGATATACACTCTTCTAAATATAATTGTTCTTCATTACTTATATCGCACTCTTTTAACTTTTTAAGAGTTATATCAAAATCTTGCCTTAATTGCTCTTTTATTATTTTTTCATCATTCATTTTATTACCAGTGTTTATAAAAAATCAGCCACCTTTTTAAAAGGTGGACTGGAATTTTGCGACACTGCTACAACACAGCCGTAATGTTTTTATCTATAAATAGACTGGACATGTTCATTACATTCCAGTCCCTAGTAAATCATTACAAATAGCTATAATAGGGATTATAACTAATTGGTTGTAGAGGTATCCGCAAAAACACCAAGCTCTAAACACCTTTTAAAGCTCAAAAAGATTATTCCACATTATTGATATTATTTCAAGTTATTTCTTGAATATATTTTTTTTATATTATATAAATACTTATGAGGTTTCATTAAAGAGGGGAAACATGAATGACAAATGGTAATTTAGAGGATTTACAATACATATATATACATTTTAATTTGAAAGATGATAGTAATGATTTAAATGCTTTAGATCATGTAAGTGCTATAAAGGCATCAAATTTAATTTTAAATGAAATAAATAAAAGAATTTTTAAAAACAAGTTAGAATATGAGTTGTTAGTTTGTCCAACTGAGGTGGGCTGCCATAAAATAAAGATGTTGGTGGGTTCTGCCTTTGTATTGGGGGTCTTGCAAGGAGAAATAGTAGATTTTTCTAAAGGATTTGTAAAAGGTTTAACAGGAATTGAACTAAGCAGCTATATTGCAGGAGAGAAAATAGGAGAGTTATTAAACGATCTCTGGTTTAGCGTGTTTACAAAAGAGAATGGGGATTTGTTAAGAATAGATAATAATGTAGGTGTTATGGATAAAATTATCAAATTAAAATCTAATTTTTACTTAAATGAGCTTAAAAATTCTAACCTAGATTCTATAGAATATGAAACAAAAACAAATAAGAAAATATCTAGAGATGATTTTGTAAAACATATATCTGAAGATCAGATTAAAGGCTTGGATCCTGAATATATAATAAGAAAAGCTGTGATTATAAAGCCTGTTGATGTAAATAAAGATCTTGTTTGGGAGTTGGAAGATATTGTTACAAAAGAGGGGATTAAAGCTTTATTAAAAGATGATGACTTTAAAAATAAATTTTTAACAGGTAATGCTCCACTAAGAAATAGTAATAAGGATGATGTTATAACTATTTTGACTGAATATAAAAAGGAAGTTGTGAATGGAGAGATAAAGAAGAAAGAGATAAATATAAAAAAGGTTTACTCTCTTAATGATGTTGTGTTTTCAAAAATACCTTCTGATTTGCCTGAAAATACTAAGTGGTCAGAAGCAGAATCTCTTCCTATGGATGAGATCTGGAAATTGGAAAGATAAATTATAATAAGAGGTTAAATTATGAGTGAAGAGAAAAAAGAAGCTATCCCTGAATTCCCATTAAGTTATTTAAAAGTTAAGGGGTATAAGTGCTTTGTAAAGGAGCAAGATTATCAGGGGTTTGAAAACATTAAACCCATAAACATTATTATCGGGAAAAACAACAGTGGAAAATCTAGGTTAATTGAGATTATTAAAGAATACAGAAAATTAAAACCTGATATAACTTTTGATAAATTTGAATTCGATTTTCAAATAGGCTTCGTCCTTAGTGCCTCACACATATTATCTAATACTAAAAATAGTAATAGAATCGCTCAATCTAAAGGTATTAGAGGTGCTACTAGTCAACAGAGTGATTATAATTTATTATGGCAATACATATTAGGTAAATGGTTTCTTGTATCAAAAAACTTAATTGATAGACCTAATAATTTAAGTATTCCCATTCATGTTTCTAATGATTTGAAAATAGAAAAAGTTCAACAATATGCTGTATCTAAGATTAAAAACCCTTACTTACTCAGCAAATACCATATAAGGGAGGTTACAGCTGAAAGAGATATTGGCGTTGAAAATAGTGGAGCAAATTCAACAAAGGTTAATTTCCAATCTAATGGAAAAGATTTTACGACTCTTATAGATTCTTTATTGAGAAATACAGGTCATACGGATAAAGAAAGGTTTTTAGAAAATGATTTTTTGAATACTCTTAATGACATAGTCGGTCCAGATATAAAGTTTAATAAAATAAAAATTAAAGAAGGACAGCACCTTTTACCCGATGGTAAGAAAAATGGAGGAGTGCAAATTTTTCTACAAGAAGATGGTAAAGATAAACCTATATCTTTATCTGATAGTGGCTCTGGTCTCAAAACTATATTTTTAGTATTGGCAAATTTGCATTTAATACCTATGTTAGAAAATCAACCAGTATGGCAATATATTTATTGTTTTGAGGAATTAGAGAATAATTTACATCCAGCAATAGAAAAAAGATTATTAAATCATATAAAAAACTTCGTTAAAGAAAATGGTTGTCATGTGTTTTTGACTACACACTCTCATTATCCAATAGATATTTTTAAAGATGATGAAGATAGTCAAATTTTAAATGTAGAAAATAAAAATGGGTTTTCAACAGTTAAAAAAGTTGATACTTGGGACAAAAGAGTAAATTTGCTTGACGATATGGGTGTTAAAGCTAGTGATATATTGCAGTCTAATTATATTATATGGTGTGAAGGACCTTCAGATAGAATCTATATCAACAAGTGGATAGAGTTATTTAATTCGAGAAAAGAAGAAGATAAAAAACTGAGAGAGAATATACATTATCAATTTTTGTATACAGCAGGATCTTGTTTGTCATCATTAGGTATAAACGATTTAGATAAGAATACTTTAGATAATTTTATTGATATATTAAAGATAAATAAAAATTTCTGTGTTTTTATGGATAGTGATAAAGACTCTTCAAGGAAAAGATTAAAAACAAATGTTCGAAGAATAAAATCTGAATTAGATAATCTGCAAGATAAAAAAATACATCATTTTATAACTAGAGGTAGAGAGGTAGAGAACTATATACCAGATGTTGTAATTCAAGAATTTTTCAATAGTGACAAAGTTAAATTAGGTCAATATGAAAGATTTGAAGAGATATATAAAAAGCAGAAAAAGGTTAAAACCTTTAACAAAACAGACTTTGCTAAAAAAATAATAAAAATGAAGAGTTATAATGTAAAAAATCTTGAAAAACATTTAAATCTAAAAAAAGATTTTTCTGCAATAATCAAAGGCATTAAAAAAGCTAATGGTTTGTAAGATGAAATTATTTAAAACTTTTAGCAATAAATAAGGAGAGTTAATATAATATGAAGTTATTTGGAATAGATTTTAATATATTTTTTGATTTGTTTTTTAATGGTATAATATCTGTAGCTACTGTTGCTCTTTTATATATAGCTTATAAAGCATTAGATACATGGAAAAAGGAGCATATAGGTAAAAAACAGATGGAATTAGCATTTGAATTAGAGCCTGATATTAAAAAGTTATATTATAATTATTTAAATATAAGGAAAGCTTTAAATAAAAAAGGAGACTCTTTAATGAAGTTTGCTTTAGAAGTGAGTAGTTTTGAAGAGTATAAAGATATTTTATTGACAATGAGAAAAGAATATAATAGTGATGATATAGCGTTGTATTTAGGGTCTCCTATATCTTATCATATATCAATGTTATATATAGAAGAATCTGTTTTAGAAAAAGTATTTATGATAGTTAGGCAAAAAGAAGAAGATAGAAGTGATGATTTTGTAAAAGATACTAAAAGACAATTAAGGGATATGGACAAAAGGTTTAATTTTATTCTAAAAGTTTTGGGGAGATATCTCTCTAAAATAAAGTATGAATATACAAAAAAAGAACTTAAAGATTATTATACTAATAATAATGTTGGTTCTTTATATAAAGCAAACAAAAACTAATAAAATCTCATGGTGCAAATATGGTGCAGTGAGATTGAAAAATGACAATAAATCGCAATTATTGACAAATATAGCTTTTTTGCTAAGTCATTGAATTTATAATTGTAATTACTTATTATTGATTGTGGTTGATAACCTAAAATCGCCCTGTCACGCAGGAGGTCGCGGGTTCGAGTCCCGTCTCTCGCGCCATTAAATAAAAAAGCACCCCTTGTGGGTGCTTTTTTGTTTAATGAAGCAAGGGACTCGAACCCTGAGAGGGCAAAACCTGTTAAGAAAACGACGT
>JAOXRX010000062.1 GCA_025800285.1 Alphaproteobacteria bacterium | reverse complement strand
CCCTGTCACGCAGGAGGTCGCGGGTTCGAGTCCCGTCTCTCGCGCCATTAAATAAAAAAGCACCCCTTGTGGGTGCTTTTTTGTTTAATGAAGCAAGGGACTCGAACCCTGAGAGGGCAAAACCTGTTAAGAAAACGACGTGGGGCGTCGTTTTTAAGGTTTTGAAAGGAGCATCTATGATGCGACGTAGATAGATTTTTGCGAAGACACTTGTGTCGTGGCGAAAAGATATGTCCCGTCTCTCGCGCCATTATAAAAATCCCAGTGAGCATAGCTTTCAGGGCTTTTTTTATATCCAAATTTTAGCTCAATTTTACTCGATTTTTAATTTTTCCGACACATTTCCGACAAATGGTGCAAAATCAAGCAGAGCTTATGTTTCCGAATGATGAAAAAATAGACTTTTAATTAGTTAAAAATAAATATCTTTATAAAACAATGGTTTATGTTTTGTAATCGTCTGCCAAATCCCTGCTTTTTCAGCAGTCGGTCACGGTGCAAATTGGGTGCAATAAACTTTTTTCCGACAAAAAAATCCTAGACATTTAATCAAAAATATATATAATGATTTTACAGGAGAAAAATATATGTATAAAATTGGAAGTTTATTTGCAGGTATAGGTGGTGTTTGTTCAGGTTTTAAACAAGCAGGTTTTGATGTTGCTTGGGCTAATGAATGGGATAAAAATGCTTGTATAACTTATAGAAATAACTTTAACCATAGATTAATAGAGGGGGATATTCATAATTTAAACCCTAATGATCTAGAAAAAGTAGATATAATTTCTTCAGGTTTCCCGTGTCAAGCTTTCTCTATTGCTGGATATAGGAAGGGTTTTGAAGATGATAGAGGAGATTTGTTTTTTGAAACAATGAGGCTTGTTAAAGCTATTCGTCCAAAAGTTATATTTTGTGAAAATGTGAAGAATTTATTATCTCATGATAAAGGTAATACTATCAAAGTAATTGAAGAGGAAATGAGAAAAGCAGGATATACTTTTTCTTATTTTGTTCTAAATAGTTGTGAATACGGTAATGTTCCTCAAAATAGAGAAAGAATATATATTATTGGTTTTGATAAGGAAAATAAAGAATTATCTCACATTACTTCTAAACCAGAATTTATATTAACAGAAATGTTAAAACCTAAAGCTATTCCTTTACAAAAAACTATACATGATATGCTAGATAAAGATAAGCAAGATGAATTATTTTATTATAATGAATCTAAATACTATCCTATATTAAAAGAAGCTATGACTAATAGGGATACTATATATCAATGGAGAAGAGTATATGTTCGTGAAAATAAAAGCAATTTATGCCCAACATTGACAGCTAATATGGGAACAGGAGGGCATAATGTTCCTTTAATCTTAGACGATTATGGTATTAGAAAATTAACTCCTAGAGAATGTTCTCGTTTTCAAGGTTTTTCTAAAGATTACAAATTTCCTAAAGGTATGGCAAATAGTCACTTGTATAAACAAATAGGAAATGCTGTTAGTGTTCCCGTAATTCAAAGAATTGCTGATAATATAAAAACACTATTAGAGCATAAATCAATTAATAAAGAGGTTTGTGATTTATTTGCAATGCCTCAACAGGAAGCTAAAAGAATAGCTGTATAATAAGGAAAAATATATGAGTTTTGTTTTACAACCTTTAAAAAAGAAGGAAATAGAGAAAATTTTTGATAAAAAAGCGGTAGAGGTAGTTAATTATTTTTTAAAAATGAATAGTTTTTCTCATCCTGAAGGTAAGGTTGGGCAAAAAAGATTAAAATTTCAAGTTACTAAAGAAAATATGGAGCAATGGATAGTCCAAGCTCTTGATGCTGAACCTCTTGGAGCAGGAAGTTATCCTGTTGATATAAAAACAAAAGATTTTTTAGCGGATATAAAATCTATGTCTGTTAGATTAGATAAAGATGGAAATATAAAAAATGCTGAAAGTGGAGAAACTTCTTTAGCTCAAAAGTTTTCTGCAGAAAAGAATCTTGATAAATTATTTCAAACTAGTAAATTTAATCAAATAAAGAATTTATGGGTTAAGATTTTATCCTCTAAATATAAACAAGTTGTGGAAGATCAAAAGATTGATTTGATATATTACATATTTTTAATGAGAGTAGAAAATAAATATTATTTGTTTATGACAAAAGTAGATTATAAGAAAATTACAGAAGAGTTTTTAAAAGTTAATAATAGTCGTTCTACTAAAAGTAGTGTATTTGTAAAAAATATGATAGATGATAAATTTGGTAATGTTAAAATTTATAAAGCGAAAAAGAGAATGGAATTAAGACTTCTTCCTAAATACTTTATTGATAATAATTACTATATTGATTTTATTCCATTAGAGTATCCAGATGATGTTGATTTAAGAAAAACTAAAATCAAAGAACATATTAAAAATAAAATCAATAAATTTTTTAGTGTGATGTTTTAGTAGGAGCTTTATCGTAATTACCTTGTGGTTTATAAAACCAAAATGATATACTATTATGTTTATTGTATGCTGGTGTTTCTAATCCATTATTTTCTGAATTATTAAATTTAATTCCCATTTGATGTTTATCAAATACTTCTTTTTTTAAGAAACTAAAAAGAAAAAATCTAGCTCTTTCGGTGTTATTGGGTTTGTATGTTTTTGTAGAGAATAGACTTTCTTGTTTATGTTCGTTTTTACTTATATCTATATTATCATCGCTATTAAACCATTCTTTTAAATTATTATAGTTATTATATGAAAAAGCTCCTGACCGAGGAAATGATTATAAGGTTTCTCCGGGAGTAATTTTAGATTTACAACCTAACGAAGCAATTGAGATTGCCGACCCTAAAAGACCAAATCAAGCCTTTGATCCGTTCGTGCAAGCAGTATTGAGACAAATAGGTGTAGCTTTAGAAATACTATTTGAGATTTTAATAAAACACTTTACGGCAAGTTATTTTGCGGCACAGGCGGCAATTGTGGAAGCTTGGAAATTCTTTTCAACTAGGAGATCTTGGATTGCTAGTCAATTTTGTCAACCAGTTTATGAAATGGTTATTACAGAAGCAATTGCTAAAGGCATTTTATAGGCTCCGGGATTTTTTAGTTCTCCTTTTTTGAGGTCTGCATATTTGCAAACAGAATGGATGGGGCCTCCTCGAGGACAAATCGACCAGTTAAAAGAAATTAAAGCAGCAAAACAGAGAGTAGATTTAGGAATAACAACTCTTGCCGAAGAAATCGCTCAAATTACTGGGGGGGATTGGGAAAACAACCACCCATAACGAGCAAAGGAGCATAGGCTTCGTAAATTGGTAGGATTAGTTGAAGGTCAAAATTTAGGAGCAAACAAAGCAAAGGGTAAATCAAATGAACTTATTAAGAAAACCAAAAAAGCTATTAATAATGCTAATAGCGATGGCTCTAAGTAGCTGTGCCAGCAACATATACGATGGATAATCTTTAATAATGGCAATTCCCAAAGGCTGTGAACGACAGTATGTAAATTATTATAAGTGCGAAATGAGCAAAACCTTATTAGATAAAATTTTTTTTCAAAAAATGCCTCATGTTCATATAATGCTAAATAGTGGGGAATACTCCTATAAGGAGGTATGTGGGGCTCTTAGGGCGGTCTCTCCGCACATTAGGTATGATATTAATGCAAAAGACAATAGGGCGCTGTATCGATTCCACAGACACTCTTAAAATATATTTTTTATAAGACTTTAATTATTTAAAGATGCCATTTGCAGAGACATGTAGGTTTTTTTATCAGCTGTTGCCATAAATCTTCTACCATCTTTAAAAGTTCCAATAAAGGTTCTGTCTTTCTTTTTCCCACCTAGCATTGCTCCAACTATAAGCCCAGGTCCTCCTAGTAATAATCCTATACAAGCAGATGATGAAGAAATTATCACAAATGAAGATGAAAGAAATGATTGAAAGATAGTGTTTGTATAATGTCAGTTTTTGTGATATAATGTATTTATAGTTTTGAGTTTTAATTATATTAGTATAAGGAAAAAAGATGGAATTACAAAAAATATACGATTTATTAACAGATAATGAGATTATAAGTATTGACACAAAAGATAACTCATGGGAAGTAAGGCTTGAAGCAGTTAGAAAAATAGATGCAAGCACCCCAGAGGGTCAAGAAAGTCTTATAAGGATTGCCATAAAAGATGCCTCATGGGAAGTAAGGCTTAGAGCAGTTGGAAAAATAGATGCAAGCACCCCAGCGGGGCAAAAAACAATTATAAGGATTGCAAAAAAGGATTCAAATGAAGATGTAAGAAAATTGGCAGTTGGAAAAGTAAATGCCGAAACAAAAAAAGGTCAAAAAACAATTATAAGGATTGCAAAAAAGGATAGTTCATGGCAAGTAAGAAAATTGGCAGTTGAAAAAATAAATGCCAAAACAAAAAAAGGTCAAGAAAGCCTTAGAAGCATTGCCATAAAAGAGGACTCATGGAGAGTAAGAAAATTGGCAGTTGAAAAAATAAATGCAAACACCCCAGAGGGTCAAGAAACAATTATAAGGCTTGCAAAAAAGGATTTAGATGTAGCTGTAAGAAAATTGGCAATTGAAAATAGAAATGCCAAAACAAAAAAAGGTCAAAAAACAATTGTAAGGCTTGCCGCAAAAGATGTCTCATGGAGAGTAAGTCAAGAAGCAGTCGAAAAAATATATGCAAGCACCCCAGAGGGTCAAAAAAGTCTTATAAGGATTGCCATAAACTCAAAACATGAGATTACAAGCCTTGAAGCAGTCGGAAAAATAGATGCAAGCACCCCAAAGGGTCAAAAAAGTCTTGTAAGGCTTGCCATAAACTCAAAATATGAGGGTACAAGCTTCAGAGCAGTTGAAAAAATAGATGCAAGCACCCCAGAGGGTCAAGAAAGTCTTGTAAGGATTGCCATAAACTCAAAATATGAGAATACAAGGATCGGAGCAGTTGGAAAAATAGATGCAAGCACCCCAGAGGGTCAAGAAAGGCTTATAAGGATTGCCACAAAAAATGACTCATGGAGAGTAAGGCAAAAAGTAGTTAGAAAAATAGATGCAAGCACCCCAGAGGGTCAAGAAAGGCTTATAAGGATTGTCATAAATGATAGTGATGAAAATGTTATAAAAACAGCAGCTGGAAAAGTAGATGCAAGCACCCCAGAGGGTCAAGAAAGTCTTAGAAAACAATTATTAACTAGTACGGGTAATGTTAATATACCATTATTGATCAATCTATCACCTGTATTAGAAGAAAAATTTGTTAGAGAAGTCTTATCTAAAAGACCTAATATAAATCGAACTATAGGATCTGGAGAATGGACAGAACTTAAAAAATAAATAATCTTAAAATCTAAAAAGCACTCTGTGAAAACAGAGTGTTTTTTAGTATAGAGTGTTTTTATAGAAGATGTGTTAATGTTAAAAAATATAAGGAGATGTTATGCAGGTAGAGTTATTTGAAAATCGAAAAAATTTACTCCTAAGTTTAAATGAAGAAACAGTTAAAATGATATTATCAGGGGAAAAGAAAATAGAGTTTAGAAAAGTTTATCCGAATTGTAGCACTCGAGCATTTGTATATGTAAAAGGAGACCGTGAAGTTTCTTTAGCTTTAGATTTGAAAGCTCCTGCAAAAGATTTAGAAGAAATTAGAAAAGTTGGTGGACATGGAAGTTTAGATTTTATTGAAGGTCGTAAAAAAGCAAAAAATGCTTTGATAATTGAAAAAATTTGGAAAGTAGATAATCCTTTAAGTTTAGAAGGTTTGAGAAGTTTTGGAACTACAGCTCCTCAGTGTTATGTTTATTTGGATGCTAGATTTGGTTTGTTATCGAGACTTAGTAAAAATCTTTCAGAAATTAAAATAAATAAAGATAACTTTTAATTGTTTTTTTCTCTTGACAATTAATCTAGGTTATTACAATAATATGTTTGCGTTAATTTTTATAAAGGAGTTTTTATGAACAAAAAAATATTATTTTTAATTGTATTGTTAGTTGCATCTCCAGCTTTGGCTGGAAACAGTATGAAGGATGCGGATTTAATTCTAAAAAGCATAGATAAATATGTAATGGAAACAAAAGAGCATTATGCTTCTGGTGGAGATTTCTTTGGAGCCCCAGACCTAAAAAACAACAAGTTATCAAGGTTGAGTGTCGGTAGTGGTTGTTCAGATGGAGATTGTGAGTTAAACTTAACATCGCCAGATATAAGTAATGAAATTTGCTCATATATAACAAAGCAAAGAGCTAATAAAGTAATATTTTGTAAAAACGGTCATTTAGATATATCTATCCCTAATATGAAATAAGATATTATTTTCTTTATAGTGTAATCAAAAAAAGCTCTTTTTTTAAGAGCTTTTTTTGATTAGGTAACGGTTATAGTATAGTTTTTTATAAATAGCAATGGTTATTATAAATAAGCTTTTTTAAAAATTTTTACTCTATAAAAATCTGTTTTTATAAAAACTTATGTTATTCAAAAACAAAGTATATTTTTTTTCTTTAAATCTATTTACTTTTATTAGAAAGTGTTCTATTATCTGACCAACAAAATAAATAAAAAAAGTGAGATATGAATTTGAAAAAACAAAATAAAAAAAATAAAGTTAAATACTTTACTAAACACTTCTTCTCTTTGAGATTAAATAACCCAGAAACAGGCAAAAGGTTTAAATATTTTAATTTGTCTGCAAAAGTAGCATTAGCTAGTCTTTTTTCTGGACATCTAGCGATTGCTGTTCTATTTATGTTCTTTTTGAGCATGTTAGCAAATCCCGCTAGGTCAGAATTAAGAAGAAGACTTAGAAGTGGTAAAAAAATTAATGGAGTTGAATACTCTTTAATAGAAAATACAGAAGTTCTTGGGCACAGAGGTGTTAGAAATGGAGCTCCTGAAAACACACTAAAGGCTATAAAAACAGCTGCAGAGCATGGAGCTCATGGTGTGGAAATAGATGTTAGGTTTACGAAGGATTCCGTTCCTGTATTAATGCATGACCCTAAAATCAGCAGAACAGTTAAGGGTAAAAAGTATTCAAGAGAAAAGTCTATCAGAAACATGAAGTTTGAAGAATTGGCAAAGCTAAAAACTAAAGGAGAAAAAATACCTACTTTAGAAGCTGCTCTGAAATTAATTAATAAGCTAGACTTGATTGTTAATCTTGAGGTTAAAGCTGACAAAAAATTAAAAAATAAAGAAATAGACATGTTTTTACAAATGGTTGATAAATATTGTGATAGAACAAAGTTATCTATATCGTCATTTGATGAAAAAATTGTTAAATATATTAAAGAAAAAAGAACAGACATAATAACCGGCTACATTAGCTATGGAGTAGAATTCGATTGGTTGAAAAATGCAAAATGGGCTAATGCTGATTATGTTAATTTCCATTTAATGGGATTACAGCTTAATCAGATGGAAAAAATTATCTTGTGTAAACAAAATAATTTTGCTATAAAGACATGGCCAGTTAATGATTTAAAAACTGCTCATGAATTAATATCTGCTGGAGTTGATGGTATTATATCAGATAACCCTAAGGTATTGATGTCAAGAGCTTAATAGAAAAGAGAAAGAAAAATGATGGAAAAATTAAAACCGATGAAAATATGTGGCAAAATGGTTATGCCTCTATTTGAAGGTGGAAAAGGTATTTCTGTATCTTCTGGAGAAACAGCAGGAGCTTGGGCTAATGCTGGTGGAGTAGGGACTTTTTCAGGTGTTAATGCCGAGTCTTATGATGAAAATGGTAATCCTATCCCACAAGTTTACAAATCTAAAAATAGATACGAAAGACAAAAAGAATTAATTAAATATGCAATCGATGGAGCTATTGCTCAAGCTAAAATTGCTCATAAAAAAGCAGATGGCAAGGGTTTAGTAAATATGAATGTTTTATGGGAAATGGGCGGTTGTGAAGAAGTTTTAGAAGGTGTTCTAAGTAAAGTAAAAAATCTTATCAATGGAGTTACTTGTGGAGCTGGTATGCCTTATAAATTAGCAGAAATCTGTGCTTCTCACGATACTTTTTACTTTCCAATAGTTTCTTCAGCTAGAGCTTTTATGGCTTTATGGAGAAGATCTTATAAAAAATTCCCTACATTTTTAGGTGGAGTAGTTTATGAAGATCCGTGGAAAGCTGGTGGGCATAATGGTTTATCTAATAGCGAAGATCCAAATGTTCCTCAAAGCCCATACGGTAGAGTTGCAGAGCTAAGAAAAGTTTTAAATTCTGTAGGTATGGAGGATGTTCCGATTATAATCGCTGGTGGTGTTTGGCACTTAAAAGATTGGGAAGATTATATGGAAAATGAAGAGCTTGGAAAAATTGCATTCCAATTTGGTACAAGACCTTTATTAACAAAAGAAAGCCCAGTTGGTAATTATTGGCATAAAAAGCTTATGAGTCTTAAAAATGGAGATATTGTTTTAAATAAGTTTTCTCCAACAGGATTTTATAGTTCAGCAGTTAATAATGAGTTTATGAAAAATCTATATGCTAGAAAATCTAGGGAAATATCTTTTACTAATGAAGCAAATGAAGATTTAAGTGTAGAAATAGAAGTAAAAGGAAGAAAATATTTTGTTACTCAAGAAGATGCTTCAAAAGCTGAAGAGTGGCTAGCTAAAGGGTTCTTAACTGCTATGAAGACTCCTGATAATACTATTGTGTTTGTATCAGATGAAGAAGCTAATGAAATTAAAAAAGATCAAATTGGTTGTATGGGATGTCTATCTCAATGTATGTTTTCAAACTTCGCTCAAGGAGATAAAAAATCTACAGGCAGATTGCCAGACCCAAGATCATTCTGTATTCAAAAATCTTTACAAGCAATGGCTCATGGTGGAGATGTTGAGAAGTATTTAATGTTCTCAGGACATTCAGCTTATAAATTTGGGCAAGATCCTTTTTATAAAGATGGATTTATCCCAACAGTAAAAGAGTTATTTGAAAAAATTAAAACAGGAGAATAATGTTATGAAAAGAAGTTTTAAAAAGTCTATTGTTATAGCGGGAATGCTATCTTTATCAGCTTGTGCAGGGACACATGAACTTTCAGGTAATTCTGAAGTTTATGACCCTTTTGAAGGTTATAACAGAGGCATGATGTCAGTTAACAATACTCTTGATGAGTATGTTATAGAGCCAGCTGCTAAAGGTTATAGATATATAACAACAGAAAGTATTAGAGAATCTGTTAAAAACTTCTTAGATAACTTAAAGCAACCTTTATATTTTGCTAATAATTTATTACAAGCAGATATCGGGGGAGCAGGTCTTAATTTAAGTAGATTTGTTGTTAATACAACAGTTGGTGTTGCAGGTTTATTTGATGTAGCAACAAGTTATGGAGTAGATAATGACAAAGAAGATTTTGGTCAAACTCTTGCAACATGGGGTGTAGGAGCAGGGCCTTATATTGTGTTACCAATATTAGGACCATCAAATGCTAGAGATACAGCGGGTCTGGGTGTAACATGGAATACAGATCCTGTTAATATATATGCTGATAACACTGATAGAGATGGTATTGTATATACTAAAGCTGCTTTAGAAGGGCTTTCTCTTAGAGAAGAAAATATAGAAACTTTATCTTCTTTAAAGGAAACATCTATAGATTTCTATTCAACAATGAGATCTATATATAAACAGAGAAGAGCAGATGCTATATCTGATGGTTCTTATGAACCTGAATTCCCAGATGAATTTGATGAAGAATACGAATCTTAAGGAGAATTAAAATGAAAAAGATACTTTTCACTGTTTTGTTTTTTTGCTTAATGTCTCTTAATGTTAATGCTGCTACAGTATCAAAGGAAAAAGCAGAAAATGTTGTTTCAAGTTTATCAGGAGAAGCTTTAAGCTTTCTCTCTTCTAGAGCTGACAAAGAATGGGACTCTGCTGTGGTAGAGAAAAAATTCGCAACTTTATTAGAAGAGTATTTTAATATTGATTATATAGGTAAAGCATCTCTTGGTCAATATTGGAGAAAAGCTAATTCTAATGATAGAAAAAGATACTTAGATACTTTTAGAGAAAATATAGTAAAAGTTTATTCTTTGAGATTTAAAGACTACAAAGAGCAAACAATCAAGATTGTGAAATCTTCTGTTAGAGGTAGAGGTGATGTTATAGTTTTCTCTAAGATTCTTTCTTTAGATAATGAGCAGCCTCCTTTAGATTTAAATTGGAGAGTAAGGTTACAGAAAGACGGTTCTTATAGAATTATAGATTTAACTGTAGCAGGTGTTTCAATGCTTATAACTCAAAAAAATGAATATAAAGCTATAATAGAGAAGAATGGTGGTAAAATATCAGCTCTAATAGAGGAATTGAGAAAAGCTATAGACAGCAACTAGGGAGAAAATGCTATGGATGCAACATACATAAGACTGGATACTTTCTTAAGTGAAGAATTTGGTTTTTTAGGTGAAAACTATAATGAAATTAAAGACTCTTTAATTAAGAATATAAAAGATTTATCAGATGTTTTGCTTATGTCTCCTAAAAGAGAAATTATGGATTTCTGTCTTGGTTTCTATAAAATAAAACGAAATCTAGTTGATGTAGATCTGTTCAGAGATTTATTCACAGTTGCTAATGATTATAGAAAAGATTTTATAGAAATGATGCCTTTGCTTATGACTATTGAATCTGTAAACTTTATAACTACTAAAGAAGATTTAGAAAGATTCTTTTTAGGTGTTTGTAAAAAGGTTAAGTTTTCTGCTGCTGAATTGGGGGATGAGGATAATAAAAGCTATTTAAAAGCTTGTGTTAATATAGTGGATTTTTCTTTCTTTGAAGAGCTTGAAAGTAGAGGTATATCTATTAAAGATAACAGATCTAATTTCTCTGATATATTTACAGATGCTGTTAAAGCCTCATTATGGAAAAGAATAGATAAAAAGGTAGAGCTTTTATCTCATCTTAAAAAAGATATATATGGTGAAGATTTATTGTTATTTGATATTAATAAAATCAACCTAATTCAAAACCGAGGAAAAAATATAGATAGTAATAATTTTATTAATGGTTAAAAAAAAGATGCTTAATTAAGCATCTTTTTTTATTTGTAATATACTATTTTAGTTAGATATATTTTTTAATTTTGGTTTTGAGCCACTTGTATCCCATATATCTGAAGGCCAGGTATTGTATATTTTTGCAATATCTGCTGGTTGACACTTTGTGTTAACTCCTACAAAATTACATGCATTATCTTGATTTATTACAGATAATGTTCCCCCACTATAAACTTTACCCACTAGACCGCCAGTACTCCTTGGACTTCCTATTGGAGCATTTGTCCAATCTGCATAACTGTTGGTAATGGTATTATTGTTCTCAGCTCCACCAATAAGACCGCCTACATAACTATCATCGACTAGTCCAACATCTCCAGTTGCATAGCTATTAGTTACAGAGGAGTTAGAGCTATATCCAATCAGACCTCCATTATCAAAACTCGCTCCATATACATTTCCAGTTGCATATGTGTTCTTAACTATAGAGTCATGAGTCTCTCCTATTAGTCCTCCAACACGATTGTCTGAAGGAGTGTGTACATCTGTTTTAGTATAGCATTTAGATATTTCTGATTTATAGCTATATCCAATTAGACCTCCAGTTCCACCGCTGCCGTAGATATCTATATTAGAATTATTATTAACATAACTATCTGTTATTTTAGAAAATAAAAAATATCCAACTATACCTCCGGTTACATTTCCACTAGATATATCTGTATTTATAACTTTAATTCTAGATATTTCTGTTGTATTAGATGTTCCAATTAAAGCACCTGTATATCCTCCTGTATTAAATGAAGAATTTTGAATTGTTAGGTTTTTGATATTAGCTAATTTTGTATAACCAAAAAAACCTTTGTTACTTCGATCAATATTAATTTTAATATTATCTATTATATGATTTTGTCCATCAAATTCTCCAGAAAAACTTGAGGAGAAACTTTTACCTAAAGGATTCCATCCATTATTATCATTACTATCTATAACTCCATCATTATTCCAATCAGTATTACTAGGGAAATAAATATCATTTGTCATTCTAAACTTTCCTTTTAAAATGAACTCTTCCCACGGACCATATTGATGTTCTGATATATGTAATAAATCTTTTGCACTGGATATTAAATAATAACCATCATTATCACAATATATAATATGTCCATAACCAGTTATAGAGTTAGAGCATACAGCATTGTTTACATTTATATTTGTAGAAACGATTCCTTCTTGGGTGTGTTTTAATACCGCATATAAAGTTATACTAACATTCCCCGCTTTTTTAGCTTTTGATATTGTAAGAGTTCTATTATTACCTGTTCCGGATATGCTTATATCATCTTTTGATATTATTTCTTCATTCTCTAATTTAAAGCTCAGAGATATATCTTCAGATTCTATATCTTGAGGATAACTTAAGCTTATAGAGAATATTTTATCTATATCTGACAATGTCATATTAACAGATTCGATATTTATGCTAACTTTTCCTTGACCGCTTGGATTAATATCAAATGGATGAGTTTGCGATGATTTCATTACTCCATTTAGATTATCAAAGTAGTAATATACTCTAGCATTAGCTAAATTTACTTTTATAATAAAAGTAAATATTATCATTAGTAAAATATTTCTTTTCATTTTTTTCATTCCTTTTTTATATTAAAATGGTAAACTCATTCCAGCAGGAAGTTGAAGTCCTCCCATTATTTCATTTGTTTTTGTCTCTACATGGTTGTTTAAAGCATCTTTTGCATTGTTAACTGCTACGATAACTAAATCTTCTAAATCTTCCTTGTCTTCAGCTACTACCAAATCTTCATTGATGTCTAAAGCTTTTAAGTATCCTTCACCGTTAATTTCAGCTTTAACAGCTCCTGATGCAGCTTCTCCTGTAAATGTTAATTTCTTTAGCTCTTTTTGCATTTTTTTCATATCGCTTTGCATCTTTTGAGCTTTTTTCATCATTCCCATCATATTTCCCATGTTTTTCATATTTTTTCCCTTTCATTATATGTTTTATATCTTAAAAAAATTTAGCATATTAAAAAATATAATTCAATATAAAAAAATAATTGTTTTTATTTTTATTTTGTGATATTATTATTCTAAGTTTTTGAAAAATAAAGAAAGGAAAATGCTTTTATGACATTAAAAATAATAGAGGAATTAGATTCGTATGAATTATTGAATGAGAACCATGTTCAACTTAAATATAGAGATAGTCAATATCCACCTTTTAATAAGGAAGATTGTAGCTATATGATTGTTGATGAAGGCATTCAAAAGGTATTATGTAGATCTGATGCTCCTATTAGAGTTAGAAAATTTAAAACAAGTGTTGGAAATATAGAGGCTTATGTTGCTTCAAGTTTGAATAAAAGGCATCTTTTTGATGTTAATGGAACTCGCTTATCTCCTAAAGGGGGTATGGTTGTAAAGGTTAATACTCCGAAATTGCAAAGCTCACAAGTTGATAAAAGCATACAAGCTGCTAATACTCGTAAAATTACAATAAACTAGGTGTTTAATATGGAAAAAAATATAAAAAAGAAAGTTATTTTAACAAAAATTACTTCAGGTGATAAAATAGGGAAGAGAAAAAAAGATAATACAGGAGTTATCCCTGCTATTAGGGTCAAGTCTTCTTGTTCTAAATGTAGAAAAAATGGTAAGTTGTTTTGCCCTATAACTACATCTTGCTCATGTTAATATAATCTTATTTATCAAATAAAAAGGCTCTTTTTTAAGAGCCTTTTTTTTATTTTGCTTTTTTAGCCTTTATTAGTTCAATAGCTTCCTCTAAAGTAACTTCTTCAGGTTTCTTGTCTTTTGGTATGGTAGCATTTACTTTTCCACATTTTACATAAGGTCCGTATCTGCCAGAGTAAACAGCTATATCATTCTTTTCATATTTCCCTAATTCCTTTAGAGGAGCGGCTTTTGCTCTTCCTTTTGCTTTAGGATTTTTCTCTGCTTCTTTCAGCATTTCAATAGCTTCCTCTAAAGTAACCTCTAATGCAGATTTATTAGAAGTAGTGAATGCTCCTTTGTATAAAATGTAATTACCGTACCTTCCAATACCTGTTTTAACTTCTTCACCTTCGTACTCACCTAGAGATTTAGGTAAAGATAATAGGTTTAAAGCTAGGGGTAGATTTACATCTTCAACTTTTATTCCTTTTGGTAAAGTGGCTCTTTTAGGTTTGTTTTTACCTTTACCATTTGCTGCACCCAATTGAATATAGAAACCATAAGGACCTTCTTTGAACCAAACATCTATTCCTTCTTCATTTTTTCCTAATATGTTATCTTCAAAGTCTGGTTTGTCTTCTTCTCCTTTGTGATGAGTAAAGCTTCTTTTGTAATCACAATCAGGGTATCTTGAGCAACCTAAAAATTCTCCATATTTTCCGAAATTAAGCTCAAGTTTGCCTTCTTTACATTTTGGGCATTCTCTATTGTCATCGGCGAATAGTAAGTGTGATAAGTCTTGAGTTATTTTCTCTTTTATATCTTGATGATCTAGTTCCATTCCTGCTTCAGTAGCTTTTTTAAATCCTGTCCAGAACTCATCAAGAGTTTTTATCCAGTCTTTTTCTCCCATTGATATTGAATCAAGTTGTTTTTCCATATCAGATGTGAATTCATACTCAACATAATCTTTAAAATAGTTTGTTAAGAAAGAGTTCACTAATCTACCTTTTTGCTCTGGTATAAATCTTCTTTGCTCAACTCTTACATAATTTCTAGTTTTTAGAACTCTCATTATGCTTGCATAAGTTGAAGGTCTTCCTATTCCTAGGTCTTCTAGTTTTTTAACAAGGCTTGCTTCTGAAAATCTTGCTGGAGGTTTTGTGAAATGTTGATTAATTTCAATTTTATCTTTATTTAGATTTTCGCCTTCATTTAATTTAGGTAAAGATTTTTCTTCATCATTTTCTATAGCATATAATTTTCTGAAACCATCAAATATTGTAATAAACCCAGTTGCTCTAAATATTCCGTGGTTATCAGCAGCTATATTTAATGTAGCTTGATTAAATTTAGCACTAGCCATTTGGCAAGCAACAGTTCTCTTCCAAATTAATTCATATAATTTAAATTGATCTTCATCTAGGTAAGGTTTTAAATCTTGAGGTTTTCTCAAGAAGTTAGTAGGTCTAATTGCCTCATGAGCTTCTTGAGCCCCTTTCGCCTTCTTGCTATATACTCTTGGTTTTGCAGGAAGGTAGTTTGAACCATATTCTTTTTCAATTAGCTTTCTAGCACCAGAGATTGCCTCATTAGATAAATTTATACTATCAGTTCTCATATATGTGATTAAACCAACAGTTCCTTCTTTACCGATATCAACACCTTCATATAATTTTTGGGCTGTTTGCATTGTTTTTGTTGCTCCAAAGCCTAATTTTCTAGAGGCATCAATTTGTAAGCTGGATGTTATAAATGGAGCCGCAGGATTTCTAGAAACTACTTTGTCTTCCATAGATATAACTTTATATTCTTTAGCATTGTTTAATTTATCTAAAATATTTTTAGCCTGAGCCTCATTGTTTATATCTAATTTGTTAAGCTTTTTCCCTTCGAAGCTGTATAGCTTTGCTTCAACTAAATCTTTATTTTCTGTTGTAAATTTAGCTAGCACATCCCAATATTCTGCTGGTTTAAAGTCTTCAATTTCTTGTTCTCTATCGCATACTAGCCTTAGAGCTACAGACTGTACTCTTCCTGCAGACTTAGCACCTGGTAGTTTTCTCCAAAGAACAGGAGATATATTGAACCCAACTAAATAGTCAAGAGCTCTTCTTGTTAAATAAGCTTCAACCATTTTTTTATCTATTTCTCTAGCATGTTTAAATGAGTCTAAAATAGCCGTTTTTGTAATCTCATTAAATACAATTCTCTTAACAGTTTTGCCTTTTAAGAGCTTTTTAGCTTCAAGCACTTTATATACATGCCAAGAGATAGCTTCTCCCTCTCTATCTAAATCGGTAGCAAGATAAAGCTCATCAGCTTCTTTCATGGCATTGGCTATATCAGATATAGTTTTTTTGCTTTTAGTGTCTGATGCCCATTTCATTTTGTATTGGTTTTCAGTATCTACAGAGCCATCTTTTGAAGGTAAGTCTCTTATGTGTCCAAAACTGGCCAATACTTTAAAGTCTTTCCCTAGATATTTCTCAATTGTTTTTGATTTTGCTGGTGACTCAACTATTACTAACTTTTTGCTCATTATTATTCTTTCTCTAAACTGTTAAATTTATTTTTGGTATTGCATTTTTTTTTCTCAATGTCAAGAGAGTAAACTAACTTTGTTCCCGGAGTGAGTTTCAATCCTGCCCGCAAGCTCTAAATCTAAAAGAGCTGTTAATATTAGGTTAACAGGCATTTTGCTATCAGAAATTATAGAGTTTATTTCTATAGGTACATAATTTATATATTCATTTAATAAAATATCTTTAGTTTCATCTAAATCTTCAATATTTACTTCTTTTGTTTGTATGGGCTCAAAATCAAATGAAAGTAAGTCCTCCTCTTTAAATAGAGGTTTTATCATTTTGTCCATTGCTTCAATAATATCATTAGCAGAGGTTACTAAGTTTGCTCCTTGTCTCTGAATTAGGCTGTTAGTGCCTTTTGCTTTAGGTTCCATTGGATGACCAGGGACTGCCATTACATCTCTACCATAATCAAGAGCTTGTTTTGCTGTTATTAGAGAGCCTGATTGTAATTTAGCTTCAATTACAACTGTTGCTCTAGATAAGCCTGCAACGATACGATTTCTTTTAGGGAAGTGTCTTGCTATAGGTTGTGTACCCATAGGAACTTCTGATATAATTAATCCTTTAGTTTTAATTTCGTTATAAATGTTAAGGTTTTCCTTAGGATAAATTACATCGACTCCACCTCCAAGAACGGCTATAGTTCCGTTAGCTAAGCCTCCTTCATGAGCACATGTATCTATGCCACTAGCTAACCCTGAGGCAATAACAAAACCTTTTTCACCTAAGTCCATAGATATTCTTCTTGCCATATTTTTAGATACTATTGTAGGGTTTCTATTCCCAATTACAGCTATGTTTTTCTTATTTAATAAAGATGTGTCTCCTAAGCACATTAAAACAGGAGGGCAGTCATCACATGCAAGTAAAGCTTCTGAATACTGAGGCTCGCAAGCACAAACTATTTCTCCTCCTAGTTTCTTTAGCCTTTTATATTCATCTAGCACTTCTTTATCGCTAGGTATTTTTACTTTTGATAATTTTCCACCTCTTTTAGCTATGTTAGGAATTTCTTCTAAAGCTTTCTTTGCAGATCCAAAATTATCTATTAATTTATAAAAGGTTATCGGGCCAACATTCTCTGTTCTTATTAATTTTAACCACTCTAGTTTTTCTTTTTCGCTTAACTCTATCTTATTCTTAAAATGTGGCATTTATTTTTTACCTATCTTTTTCTCTTCTCTTTTTATTATTCTAATGATGTTATCTTTATGTCTTAGCCAAACTATAATAGTTATTCCCATTGCTAAAATTGCACTTTTTTCATCTAATAGGAAAAAATTATAAATAGGTGCTAATAAAATAGCAACTAAAGCAGACAATGATGAGATTTTAAAAGTAATAGCTACAACTAACCAAGTTAAACAAACTAATAAACCTAATATTGGAGAAATAGCAAGTAAAACACCAAGTGTTGTTGCAACACCTTTTCCCCCTTTGAATCTCAACCAGATAGGGAAACAGTGTCCAATAATCGCTCCGATACCAGCTATAATAATATATTCAGGACAACAGGACTTAGCTATTAATACTGGAGCAACACCTTTTAACATATCACATATTAAAGTTAGTAAAGCTAGCTTTTTACTTCCTGTTCTTAGAGCATTTGTTGCTCCAATATTTCCAGATCCAATTTTTCTTATATCTCCGTGACCTAAAAGCTTAGCAAATATTAAACCAAATGGTATGCTACCAAAAGCATATCCAAGTAAAGTCAGTATTAAATATTGAGTAATTTCATTCATATTTTTCTCCTTTAAATTTTTTTCTTAATATTTCTTATCATAAAAATCTAAAAAAATAAAGAAATTGTTTGACTTGCCTTACTTTTTATATTAAATTCTTTAGTAGGTTTAAAGAAAAAGAGTTGATTATGAAAGCTTTTAGAAAATTTTTAATGATTTTTTGCCTGTTCTTTTTTATGGGAACAGTTATAACTCCCAATATGCCAGTATTCAGTAATTCTGTAGCATATGCTAAAGATTCTGGAGAAAGTAGTGGTTTCTGGGCCGATTTAAAAGTGGCTTTTAAAGGAAAATCCGGTAAGCCAGGTTGGAAGAAAAAAATCGCTGCTATGGATGTTTATTTCATTAATTTTATTAAAAATATAAGAAAGCCATTAATATTTTTAATTGGAATGATAGCTTTTATTATGGGGCTTGGTATGGTTATGAAATCTATTAATAGAATGACTAAGCCTGGATTTAAAGAAAGAGGTACTGCTTCTGGAACTTTGGCTATGTTAATAATAGGTTCTATGTTAATGTCATTGCCAGCTACTGTAAATACAATAGAGAATACTCTTTTTGGAGAGGATCAAATTGATATGAGTGATCAACAATCTTGGACAACAAGTGATTTAAGTTATGTGCAGAAAAAAGATTCAGAAAAGGCTGATAGAATCTTAAGAGCTATGAATGCAACTTTTCAATATATAAGAATATTTGGTTTGATTGCTTTTATAAGAGGTCTTTTCTTGTTTAAAGTTCATGTTGATGGAGGGCAAGCTTCTGTTTTAGCGGCTTCTCTTCATATGATAGGTGGGGTCATGGCAATGAATGTGGCTCCGGTAATTAGGATATTCCACCAAACAATGCTTAGTGGATAAAGTTTTTTTTAGAAAGGGAAAAATATGAAAAACTTAAAAAATATATATTATAAATCATGTGCAGCATTAACAGTTAGTGTTTTAGCTTCTGGTAATGTTTTAGCGGCTGAAGATATTGTAGAGGTTACAAAGAATGTTTCTAAAAATTTAAAAGGTGTTATTGATGTAATTAAAGTTGTTTCTTATATAGCGGGGCTTTCTTTTGGTATTGCTGGTTTATTAAAACTTAAAGAATACATGGATAAGCCTGGTCAAAATACAGGAATTCAAATGCCAATGGGTAGATTACTAATTGGTGCATTATTCTTATCTCTACCAACACTATTAAAAGTTTTTGGAGGTTCTACTGTAGGAGATGCTGGAAATATTTCAATAGATGAGATTGGTATTAGCTAATTATGAAGAATAAATTTAAGTTCTACTATTTATTATTTATGCTATTGCATCCAGAATTGTCTTTTGCACAAGTTGATACTTTGGGTGAAATGCTAGAAAGAGTGTCCGATCAGCTTGGAAGCACAGGAGGTTTATTTAGAATTTCTTGTTATATAGCTGGTTTGGGATTTACTATGAGCGGAATAATGAAGATAAAAGAACATGCCTCCATGGGGGGTAAGATGTCAACTAAAGATGTGGTGTCTAGACTTTGTGCTGGGGCATTCTTTATATATTTACCAGCCTTAATCAATGTGATTATAAACTCAACAGTTGGTCAAGGTGGTGGAATGGATTTATTGGTTGGTGGTCTTGATTAAAAAGGGGTTCTAAATGGATTTAAGATTAGGGATATTTGATGAGAAGTTATCAGATGAAGAGCAAATTTGCACTTTATCAGATTGTGAAGATAATTGTTGTCATTTTTGTGGTTTTAAATCTGAAAAATTCCAAGAAGTTATAAAGTGTGGTAACGAAAATTATGTAGCATGCTCTTTTTGTTACCAAACTTTAAACTTATTGGCTTGTGCTAGAAGAAGAGCAGGGTATTTGATTTACCTCCCAGAATTCACACAAGCAGAGTTAAATCATATGTTAAGAGCTATTTATGTTGCAAGGTCAAGTGATAATTCAAATATAGCTAATAAAGCGAGAAAATGCTTTGATGTTTTAAGCTCAAGAAGAGCTATTGCTGAAGATATTTTAGGAACTGATGACCCTAAAATATTAGCTGAAATAATAAATTCATTTATGAGTGATGAAGAAAGAAATATGATTCCTGAAAAATTAAAAGGAATTAGATTAATGTCATTAGATAAAAAAATAGAAGTAGAAGATGGAATGGAGTTTAATGAGTTTCCTCAAATGTTAAATTACTGGAAAAGTAATGTTGACTTTTTAAAACAGCCATGCTCTACTTGGAATAGTATAGAAGAAGTTTTAGATAAAGAAATAAAAGAAGAAAAAACAGCTGAAGAAGAGGTTAATGTAAATGAGTAGCTTTTTTAAGACAATTGCGGAAGGATTTTATTCTGCTTTAAAACAAAATATGGAGTCTTTTGTTAATTTAGAAACTGCTGTTGATGATGTTACATTAGCTGCAAATGACGGCTCTTTGGTTTCTGTTGTTAAAATTAAAGGTAGTAGAAGAATTATAGGAGATGCTGAGTATAGAGAAATAGTTTCTGATGCAACTCTTAAACTGGGAACAAAGTTTGACCAGCCAGGTTATGCTCTTCAAGTGTATTTTTCTAGAGATCCTTTTGCTTCTCAAAGAGATGTTGAAAGATTAGTAGAGCCTAGTAAGAATACAATAAGAAATATTAATTTAAATATGCAAGATGTTTTAGACGAAAAAATAAAGCATATATCTAATTACTTAGTTCATGAAGATATCTTTTTTGTTCTATGGACAAGACCGTCAAGCTTAACAGCATCAGAATCAGAACATGCTAAAAAAGAGGCTTTAAATAAAGAATGGGTTAGAGCTCAGAAATCTCAATTTCCTCATTCAGGATTTGAAGCTTTACATACAAAACACTTAAGTTATGTAAATGCTATAGTATCTTCTCTTAAAGAAATGGATATAGATAGTTATATTTTAGACTCTCATAGTGCTATACAAGAGGTTAGAGGTTCAATATATCCTTATAGAAAAAATGAAGATTGGAAACCAAATCTTCCAGGAGATAAAATTAAACCTAGACAATTATCAGAAAAATTTGACTATTCAGAAATTTTATGGCCTTCATTAAGGTCTCAAATTTGTATTGATGGTGCTGAAAATGTATCAAAAGAAAATGCAAAAATTGGTAAATTTATATGGTCTGGTGTTGATATGACATTAGCACCTATAACTCCGTCACCATTTCCAGTGTTGTTAAGAAGGCTAACAGAGCAAAATGTTCCATTTAGAATATCTTTCTTAATTGAATCTGGTGGTTCTTCAGGATTGCAAATGAGAAAATTCTTAGCAGGTATTTTAGGGTTTTCAAATGCTTCAAATAAATTATTAAAAGATTCAATCGAATGGTTAACTGACTTAGCTCAATCAGAGCCAGTTGTTAGACTTAGAGTGTCTCTAGCTACTTGGGCTCCAGAAGGAGAAGATGAAGTTTTAGAAGAGAGAGTTTCTTCTTTAATTCAATCTGTTGAAAGTTGGGGCTATTGTCAAGTGTCTCAAGTTACTGGTGATCCGCTAGCTTGTGTTATGTCTTCAGCTTTAGGAATAGCTTGTGCTTCAACAGCTCCAGCTGCTATCGCTCCATTCTATGATGTGGTTAAATTATTACCATGGCAAAGGCCTGCAAGTCCATTTGAAAATGGATCTATGTTGCTAAGAACAACAGATGGAAGGGTTTTTCCTTATCAAACAGGATCTGCTCTTACAACAACATGGTTTGATTTAGTTTTTGCGCAACCTGGTGCTGGTAAATCTGTTTTAATGAACTCTATGAACTTATCTACTTGTTTGCAAGCAGGTAATGCTAAGTTGCCTTTTGTGGCTATTATTGATATTGGACCTTCTTCGGCTGGGTTGATTTCAATGATAAAAGATGCTCTTCCTCCAGAGAGAAGACATGAGGCCGCTCATTATAGATTAAAAATGACAGAAGATTATGCTGTTAATCCATTTGATACACAATTGGGATGCAGACTTCCTCTGCCTCAAGAAAGAAGTTTCTTAATATCATTATTATCATTAATATGTACTCCTCCAGGTCAAAATAAGCCTTATGATGGTATCGCGGATTTAGCAGAACTAGTTGTTGATGAAATGTATAGGTGGAGGTCAGATCAAGGGTCAAATATAGAGCCTAGACCTTATATGCCAAAAGTTGATGATGATATTGATAAAGCATTATTGGCTAATAATATTATTTTAAAAGAAAAGAATGTTTACTGGTGGGATGTTGTAGATGCTTTCTTTGAAAAAGGATTGTATAACTTTGCTATTTTAGCACAAAGATATGCTTCTCCAATACTGACAGATGCTATCATTGCTTCTCGTCGTCCTCAAATTAAAGACTTATTACAAGGTACTACTATTGGGTCATCTTCAGAAGATGTTATACATGCTTTTGAAAGAATGATTTCATCTGCAATTAAAGAGTATGGTATCTTATCATCGATTACAAAATTTGATGTTGCAAATGCTAGAGTTTGTTCTTTAGATTTAGGAGATGTTTGTCCTCAAGGAGATGAAACTGCTGATAAACAAACCGCTATTATGTATATGATGGCTAGACAAACTCTAATTAAAAACTGGTGGATTGGAGAAGATTTGCTTAAATTCTTCCCTGAAAAATACTTAGATTACCATAAGGCAAGAGTAAAAGAAGTAAAAGAAACACCAAAAAGAATTTGTTATGATGAATTCCATAGAACAAGTAAATCAACAGAGGTTAGAGCTCAAGTTATTAGAGATGTTCGTGAAGGAAGAAAATGGGGTGTTCAAATCATCTTAGCTTCTCAATTGCTTGCTGACTTCTCTGATGATATGATTGATTTGGCTACTGGTGTTTGGATTTTAGGTGCTGCCGCTTCAGAGGTTGCAACTGTTAAAGCTGCAGAAGTATTTGGTCTTTCAGAGACATCTACTTGGATTATGAAACATAGGCTTACAGGTCCTACAGCAGCTGGTGCTCCTGGTTTGATGGTTCTTGCTACTAATGAGGGTAAATATGAGCAATTCTTAATGAATACTTTGGGTCCTATTGAATTATGGGCTCTTTCAACATCTGCCGAAGATGTGGTGCTAAGAAACCAATTGTATGAAAGATTAGGTGCGGTGAAGGCTAGAAAAGTTCTTGCAATGAACTTCCCAGGAGGTTCTTGTAGAAAAGAAATAACCAGAAGAGTTACTATTTACACTGAAAAAGGAGAGCTAGAAAAAGCTAAAGTTCCAAGTGTTATACAAGAAATAGCTGAGGAATTAATAAGTTATTCTCTAACTAATTTGAATGAAGTATAGTAAAAAATCTCCGCTTGATTTCTTTTCAAAGAAAAAAAATGAGACTATCCCTAAGAAAAAAAGATGTGATTATCCGGGCTGTGAGTGCGAGGGAGAATATAAAGCTCCTAAAAGTAGGACATCTATAAATGATTATTATTGGTTCTGTTTAGAGCATGTTGTTGCTTATAATAAATCTTGGAATTACTATGATGGTTTAAGTGAGATAGAAATTGAATTAGAGAGAAGAAAAAGTCTTTATGGAGATAGACCAACTTGGAATCAAGCGGGAAGGAATATATCTAGAGATGATTTGCTTAACAGAGTCTTTAGGTCTTTTGGTGTAGATGATGATACTCCTCATCAAAGAGAGATGAAGAAAAATACTCCTGAGCTTAAAGCTTTATTGGACTTAGGTTTGCAACCTCCTGTGTCGTTTAAAGAAATTAAAAATAGGTACCGAAAATTAGTTAAAAAGTACCATCCAGATGTTAATAAAAATAATAAAGCTTACGAAGAAAAGATTAAAAAGATAAATAATGCTTATCATATCTTAAAAAAAGTTTATCAATAATGCAAAAATAGCTTGAATTTTTAATGATTTTAAGCTATAAATCTATGTTAGATAAAATAGGGTTTATCCCTTAAAAAAATGGAGAAAATAAAAAGATGTCAAGTGTTTCAGAACAACTAGCAAATAACTTTAGCTTCGCATCAATGGCTAAGGCAACAGATTTAAAGAAAAAAATTATATTCACATTACTGGCTTTAATCGTATTTAGATTAGGTTCATTTGTTCCTGTTCCAGGTGTTGATGCTGGTATTCTAGCAAGCATTTTTGAGCAAAATCAAGGTGGTATTCTAGGAATGTTTGATATGTTTTCTGGTGGTTCTTTAAGAAGAATGACAATATTTGCTCTTGGTGTTATGCCATATATCTCTGCTAGTATCGTTTTCCAACTTCTTACTGCTATATATCCTCCATTCATTGCTCTAAAAAAAGAAGGTGCAATGGGATTCAAAAAAATTAATCAATACACAAGATATGCAACAATCATATTAGCTATGCTTCAAGGTTGGGGATTAGCTGTAGGTATGGAAGCTATGACTGGACCAATGGGATCAGCTGTTGTTAATCCTGGCTTTTTCTTTAGGTTCTCTACAATGGTTAACCTTGTAGGAGGTACAGTTTTCCTAATGTGGTTAGGTGAGCAGATTACTGCTAGAGGTATTGGAAACGGTATATCTTTAATAATTTTCTCAGGTATCGTTGCAGCATTGCCTGCTTCAATAGCTGGTTTTTTCGAAATGGGTAAAACAGGTGCTATCTCTACATTGGTTATGATGATGGTTATGGCTCTGGCTGTAGGGCTGGTTTTCTTCATAGTATTTATGGAAAAAGCTCACAGAAGAGTTCTTGTGCAATATCCAAGAAGACAGGTTGGAAATAAAATGTTTGGTGGAGATGCTTCTCATATACCTTTAAAAATTAATGTTTCAGGTGTTATCCCTCCAATCTTTGCATCATCTCTTTTATTATTGCCTTTGACTTTAATAGGGTTCTTAGGTGGAGAAAATGGAACAGGCCCTGAGTGGTTAGCTGATATATCTGCTATGTTCCAAAGAGGCTCTGCAATGTATATGATAGTATTCTCTTTATTAGTGCTATTCTTTACATTCTTCTATGCTACAATAGTATTTAATCCAGATGAAACTGCTGATAATCTAAAACAATATGGTGGTTTTGTTCCTGGTATTAGACCTGGTAAAAATACAGCAGATTTCTTGCATTATCTATTAAATAGACTTGCTGTTATTGGTTCTGTATATTTAATTTTTATATGTTTATTGCCAGAGTTTTTGATAGCTAAGTTTAATGTTCCTTTCTATTTAGGTGGAACAAGCTTACTAATCGTTATTTCTGTTATGATGGATACAGTAGCTCAAATTCATTCTCATTTAATATCTCATCAATATGAAGGTTTATTAAAGAAAACAAGAATTAAAAGCAGAAGATAATAATTACCATAAAGATTTTATAAAAATATGTATCTAACATTGTTAGTGTGAATACTCTTTTTCTAAATCTTTTATGTTTAACAATTTAAAAAGGAAAAATTATGAAAAACGTTGTTTTATTTGGTGCTCCAGGAGCGGGTAAGGGTACAGTTGCTAAATATTTAGCAGATAGATATGGTTGGAAGCATTTATCAACCGGTCATGTATTTAGAAGCGATTTTTATAATAGACCCGAATTTAAAGATCTAAAAGAAGCTTTAGAGCAAGGTAAATTTGCTAGTAATGATATAGTTATTAAGCTTGTTGAAGAATGGCTAGATAAAGTGGGAGTAAAAGGCGGAATAATATTTGATGGTTTCCCAAGAGATTTAGATCAAGCAAAAGCTTTTGAAGAAATCATTAAAAAAAGAGGTCTTGATATAGACTTTATTATAAGTTTAGATGTAAGTGATGAAGAGATTATAAACAGAATAACAGGAAGAATTAATTGTCCTTCATGTGGTTCTAGTTTCCATGAAACAGCTAATCCTCCTAAAAAAGAAGGTGTTTGTGATTTTTGTGGTTCTGAAGACCTTTGTAAGAGAGAAGAAGATACAGAAGAGGCTTTAAAAGAAAGAATGATGAGATATCATACAAGAACTAATCCTGTTATTGAATACTATAAGGATTTACATACTGTTTCTGTGATTGATGCATCGGGCACTCCAGAAGAAGTCCAGTCAATAGTTAGAGACATAATAGGAAAAGAATAATAGTATTATTAAAACATTATTAACGACTCTAAGTTTTTCTTGATTTAGAGTCGTTTTTTTTTACATTTTATTGATTTATTGGTCATATTATGATATAATTTTGTTATTAAACTGTAATTAAGATTTAATTAGGAGGGAATAATGGGGGTTTTTAAAAAGGTAGCAAATTTTAGTTTTAAAACTACTATTACTGCAGGTCTTTTTCTGGCGGGTTATAACTTGTTTGATTCAGATGATGATGGGGACTTTGTTAAAGATGTTTATAAACAAACAAATGAGTTAAAACAAAAAGAGAATGTTGGTAATCAGAATGATGTCCCTGTAAGTGAATTTATTAATAAACCGACTATAATAGCAGAAACAGGTTATTTGAAATCTGCAGATTTTAAGGATGTGGAATTATCTAATAAAGATAAATATTCATATGTTGAGGGTTCTAGGTTTTCAATATCAAATAGTCAAGAAGAGCCTTTATTAGTTATTTATAAAGATAATGAGAGTTCTCCTCATTTTAGATTTAGTTTAGATTATTTTAATAATCCACAATCTATTGATAATTCTAAAGACAAGCTTTATGGAGTGGATTTAGAACAAGTTATTGTATATCAAAATGGAGCAAAAAGATCTGTTTCATTTGAAGAGTATGATAATCTTATTTCTCAGAATAAAACAGGAGGGGCTCTATATAGAGATATAAAAAAATCTATAGAGGGGGATGATTCACCCTATAGTGTTGATCATAATCAGAGAAATAGATTAACAGTGAATTTCAAACTAGATGAAAAGAGCAATTCTATTTATACTAAATATAGTTTTAATGATAAATTCTTAAGAAACTTAGATTCTTATTTGAAGCAAGACCCTAGATATTTATTTGGGGCTAGTATAGATGAGGTAAGTGTTATAAAAGATGGTAAAAAAGAGTCTATTGATAGTGATGTTTATAAATCTTTGTTTATGTTTAATCATAACAAAGTTTATCAAGAAAGAGTGTCGCTTAGATTAAAAGATGATAATTATTATAAGGCACTTGAATATCAGAAAACTCTTAATCCATAAGATAAAATTAAGGGTGTTAAAATATTATTTCCATAAAATAATTTGTTTTGGATATGATATTTTATTGAGATGTTGATTATTTGTCGATTTTATGATATAATTGTTTTTATAAGAAAAAGATTTTAAAAGGGAGATAATTATGAATCTTATGCATGATATAGGTAAATACGGTTTTGTTGCAGGATCTATGTGGTTTGCTGCAAAAACAGTTTCAGCTGTTGCTATTGTTTATGGTGGTTTATCGTTAGCGACTGATAGTGTAGCAGATAAGTATGGTTTAAATAAACCTAAAATAATAAATAAAGAAGAAGCCGTTGCTCAGTATAATGGTGTAAAATCTGTTGAGCCTAATAAACAAATATCTAAATTAGACCAAATTGATAATAACAATGTTAGTCATAGGAATGTTGCTGGAGAAAAGGTTTCTGTAGATCCTAAGCAAAAAGAGGATATGATTGTTGTTTTAAGAGAAGATTCTAGTGATAATGTTTATCATAATTATTATTTTAGTAAGAACTTTTATAACAATACTATTTCACATTGGAATCTTGAAAGACATAGTGCTAAGGATTATTTATATCAATATAGGCCTGATAAAATTTATTTTATGGATTCTAGAGGGAACAAAGAAAGAATACCTTTAAGATACTATGATGAATTAATTCAAGAAGAAAGAGATAAAGCTTTAGTTCATAGTAATGCTAAACTTGATATAAAAGAAAATGCTGTAATAAGAGGTGCTCATATTGAAGCGAAAAAACAAGATATCAGAAAGCAAGAGAAAAGAAAAAATAAGTTTTTAGATAAGGCTTATAAAAAAGGTGGGGATAGATTGTTAGATCATTTATTCTAAAATTAGGAATAAAAATAGGTGCTGAAAAGCACCTATTTTTATTATTTTAATATTATATATTTTTTAATACTTCTTCTTTATCATTAAAAGGTATTACTTCTTTGCCAATAACTTGACCAGTTTCGTGACCTTTACCAGCTATAATTAATAAATCATGCTCTTCTAACATTTCTATAGCTTGCTTTATTGCTACTGCTCTATTGCCTATAGATATGCCTTTAGGGCAAGAGGATTTAATTTCTTCTCTTATAATGCTTGCATCTTCAGTTCTAGGGTTATCATCACTAATAATAGCTATATCAGATAAATCATTTGCTATTTTTCCCATTATAGGTCTTTTAGTTTTGTCTCTATCTCCACCACAACCAAAGACACAAATTAACCTTCCATTGCTTTCAACATGTGGTCTAATAGATTTAAGCATGTTTTCTAAACCATCTGGAGAATGAGCATAATCAACATATATTGTAGCTCCATTTGACTTTTTACCTATAAACTCCATTCTTCCATCAACACCTTTAACTAATGGAAGTGTTTTAGCTATTTCATCAGTTTTGTTAATAAATTCTGGATTTGTTGAAATAGCTAAAGCTATGGCACAAGCAAGATTTGAAGCTTGAAAACTTCCAATTAATTGTAAATCTACAGTGTGCTCTTTGCCAAATATATTAAGTTTTACTTTTTGCCCATGCTTTAGAGGAGTAGTTTCTAATATTTTTATATCATCACCATTTTCTCCAAAACTTATAACTTTTTCACCTTTTAATAAACAGATATTTCTCAAGCTTTTATATTCTTTTATATCTGCATTTAGGACAGCATATTTACCAGAGGGCAATATCTCAGAGAACAATCTAGCTTTTGCATGGTAGTAGCTAGACATATCATTGTGATAGTCTAGATGTTCTGGAGTTAAGTTTGTAAACCCAGCACCTGATATATGTAAGTCATCTAATCTATTTTGTATTATACCATGAGATGAAGCTTCAATTGCCAAATGAGTTATACCTTTATCGGTTAAGTCTGCTATTTCTTTATATAACTCTTTAGAGTCTGGAGTAGTTCTTTCGCCATATTTATATGAATCTCTTGTTACAACTCCAATAGTTCCTATGCTTGCAGATTCATAGCCAAGTAATTCCCATATTTGTCTAGTAAAATTAGCTATAGATGTTTTACCATTTGTACCTGTTACTGCTATTAAATGAGCAGGCTGTTTTTTGCCATAAAAGTTAAAGCATGCCTTTGAGTAATCTGCTCTAGGATTTCTTGACTCTATTAGGTTATTCATATCTTTATTAAAGGCACCATATCTAGCTACTACAGCTGCAGCTCCTTTTTCTAAAGCTTGTTCTATATATTTTGTACCATCTGTATCTACACCTGTTAGAGCAAAAAATAAAGATCCCTCTTTAACAGCTCTTGAATCGCAAGTTATATCTTTGATTTCTATTTTTGGTAAGTTATCGTTATCTAATAATTTTGACAAAATCATATTTTATACCTTCTTTTATTATTAATTATTCTATTATAAGATTTTTTTCTATATTTGCAATATCAAATTCATTATTTTCAGGGAAAATGCCGAGTATAGGAGCTATTTGCTCTATTACTTTTTTAACTGCAGGAGCAGCAACCCAACCACCTGTCGCAAATCCCCAAGTGTCTTTTCTATCTTGAGGTTCATCAACCATTATATATATTATATATTGAGGTTTATTCATAGGGAAAGCCCCAATGAAAGATGATATTACTTCTTTACCTTTATATCCTCCATTTTCATCAAGTTTATCTGCTGTACCTGTTTTGCCTCCAATAAAATATCCTTTAGATTCTGCTTGAGAACCGGTTCCTTCTCTAACGACTATTCTCATCATCTTCTTGATTAGATTAGATGTTTTTTTAGATACTACTCTGTTTTTATACTCTACTTTTTTACCTTTTAATAGAGTTGGCTTTACTTCAAGTCCATCATTTAATATGCTAGCAATAGCCGTGGTCGCAGATAAAGGAGAAACGGCTATACCGTGCCCATAACTCATTGTCATTGCATTTGCAAGCCTCCATTTATATGGGGTTATAGTGGAGCCAACCTCTGGAATTTCTATATCTACTTTATCTAACAAGCCTAATTTTCTAAAGAAATCTCTTTGTTTTTCTACTCCTAATTGATCTATTATTCTGGCAGAACCTATATTAGAAGACTCTCTTAAAATTTCTGAGAGGTTAAATTTTGTTCCTTTTTTCTCTTGATGATAATCTTTTATACGGAATCTACCTATTTTTAGAGGTTGACCTACATCAAAAGTGTCTTCCATAGTAATCCCATTTTCAAGGGCTAATGCATTGTTTATAATCTTAAATATTGATCCTAATTCATATATTCCTAAGGTCGCTCTATTAAATTTTTGATCTTTAGATGCTTTTTTAATATTTGTTGGATTGAAGTCGGGCAGTGAGCTTATTCCTAATATCTCACCGCTTTGAATATTCATGACAATACCAGCTCCTCCTATGGCAGAGAATCTATCAATCGCATACTTTAGTTCTTTTGTTAAAATATTTTGAACTCTTGTATCTATTGATAGTTCTAAATCTTCATAAGAGTCCTTTATCTGTTCGTTTAAGCTTTTCTCAACTCCAGATATACCAATGTTATCAACATCAGTGAACCCCAGAAATTGAGACATATAATGCCCTTGAGGATAAAATCTTTTTTCTTCTTCCTTAAAGAATACTCCAGGTATGCCAAGTTTGTTTATTTTATATTGAACCTCAGGAGTTATTTTTCTCTTAATCCAAACAAACCTTCTCTTTGGGTTTTTTAGCTTTTCTCTTAATGTAGATAAAGGTATGTCTTTAAGAACTGAATGCAATTTATATACAGCCTCATCTAAATCAATAATCTTAGCTGGGTCTGCATAAACTGAAGGTATTTTAAGAGATGTTGCTAAAAGATTTCCATTTCTATCTGTTATATTAGCTCTGTGTTCAATTAGATTCTTATTATATGTAGAAGCATAGTCTCTAGGTTTGTAATCACTAAGAGATAAACTTATAACTCTTAGCATTCCAATTAAATAACATAATATAAAACATAAAACTATTATATAGACTCTTAATTTTGCCTCTTTATAATGATGATAATCAGTAGCACTCAAGGATGTTCCACCCTGAGATTTTATTATAGACGGAGCAAAATCTCTATATGCTTTATTCATATTTATGTTAGCTTCTTAGGTTTTTTACTAGGAGTAGCCAATGCTAGCTTTTGTTTAAACCCTAAATTAGAAAAGTTTATAGATTTGTTATCTGCAGAAAAAGTAAGAGTTTGACTAGGTTTTATGCTAGTAAGATTTAAATGCTTATTTGATAACTTCTCTAGTCTTTCTAATCTATTTAGATAAGCCCAGTCAGCTATTAATACATTTTTTCTATTTCTTTCTACTCTAAGAGTTTCCTTAATTATACTTAACTCTTTCGTTTTCTCTCTTGTAGAAATGCTTGTTTGGTAAGCTGATATTGATATTAATAAAAAAAGACTAAATAATACTTTGTTTTTCATAATAAACTCCTTTCTACAATTTTATCGCAAATCTTAATTTTGCACTTCTTGATCTATAATTTTCTTCAACTTCTTTTTCACTAGGTAAAATAGCTTTTCGGTTTGTTAATTTAAAAAATGCTTCTGGTTTTTGTACATCAGGCATATATCTATTTGCATTTGCTATATTACCACTAGCTTTTTTAAAGAAATGTTTAACTATTCTGTCCTCTAAAGAATGGAATGTTACTATAACTAACCTTCCTCCTGGATTTAGAAGTTCTTTTGCAGAGTTTAAAAGATCTTCTAATTCTTTTAACTCTTCATTTATATATATTCTTATAGCTTGGAATGTTCTGGTTGCTGTATCTCCTGTATCTTTAGGCTTTTTCTTTACAACACTATGAACTATATCAGCTAGTTGTTTTGTTGTAGAAATAGGGCGATGTTCTACAATTCTTTTAGCTATCTGTCGAGATTTTCTCTCTTCTCCATATTTGTATATTACATTTGCTATAGTTTCTTCATCTGCAGAGTTTAAAAAGTCTGCTGCTGTTTGACCATCTTCAGACATTCTCATATCAAGAGGTCCATCTTGTTTTAAAGAGAATCCTCTTTCAGCTCTATCAATTTGCATTGATGAAACTCCTAAGTCTAAAACAATGCCATCAACTTTAAATATACCTTGTGCTTTTAATAATTCTTTAGCTTGGCTATATCTACCTTTAAGTAATTTTAATCTCCCGTCATATTTAGAGATTAATTCTTTGCTTTCATTGATAACATTTAAATCTCTATCTATGCCTATAACTTGGCAGTTAGATATATCTAAGAATTTGCTTGAATATCCTCCAGCTCCAAATGTTCCATCAACAATAACTTCTCCATCTTTTGGAGACAGAGCCTCGACAACCTCAGGTAACATCACTGGATAATGTTTTTCATATGTTGTCATTTTTTTTCTCCTTAGTTTGTATTGTTAATTTTTATTGTTATGCCTTGTTTTTTTAATTGATTTCTAGATTTCTCTTTATGTTTATCTAAATTATCTGGATTCCATATTTGAAATGTTTTTCCTAATCCTACGAAAGCAATCTTATCTGTTATTCCCAAATATTCTATCATGGTTGAAGGTAATGTAATTCTTCCATCTTTATCAAACGATAATTGTTGGGACTCTGAGAATATTGCTGTTGTTAAATAGTCTTGTTCTTCTGAGAATACATCATAGTTATCAAGACTTTCACTTATTTGCTCTATTCGAGAGTAGCTCCATCCTTCTAAAGCTTCTTTTTTATGTGATTTAAATAGGATTATTCCATTGAAATTTTCATCTTTTAGAGCACTGCGAAATGAAGCAGGTACAGATACTCTGCCTTTTTTATCAATTTTATTTATATATGTTGATAAAAATAATTTCATTTTGTAACTCCTAATTAAAATGTCTAGAGAGAAAGATTAAAACAAATCATGCAAAAAGAGAGTATATAAACATAATTAAGAGTGTAAAGAGTGTTTAATTTTTCCCTCTAGATACTTATGGGATACCATGGGAAAGAATGGGATGTCAAGGGAAAAACATTAAAAAAACATAAAAAATTAATGGTTTTTAAAAAAATCCTTATTATTCAATTGGTTATTTTTTCAGGAAAATAATTTTTTTCTTGATTTTAATAGAGTTTTTATCTATCAATAAATGGTTGTTTGTTTTTAAAAATAGAAAGAAATAGAATGCAAAATCTTAGTATTTTCCATACATCAATTAAATATCAAAATGAGTTAAAAAAAATTCGTCATGGTATATGTAATCCTTTTCTAAAAAAATGGATCGTAAATAACTCTGAAGAAGTTGTTAAAACAGGAGAAGTTATGGGATGTAGAGTTTATGTTGCTGTGCATAATAAAAGAAAAGTGTATTATACTAAAGATGGTAATAGATTTATTCATTCAAATAAAAAAACTAAAAACAGTTTCTTAAAGAAAGTAGCTTGCTATAGTATCTAGTACTAGAATTTATATTTATTTAGATTGTTTACTTTTATTACAGAATTAACAATATTTATATATTCTTCACCTTTTTGAGAGTATTTAGCTAAGCCAAATATAGGGTCTTTACCCTGATTTCTAAGCTCTCTAAATTTAGCATAGCTTCTGTTAGTATTCATATTAAAAGCATAAGCTCTAGCAGAGTCTAACGGTGTATCAAACCTAGCTACCTTCCAAATAGAATTAGGTTTTTCCTTAGGTGTCATCCCGTTTTTATCTCTAGTCCATTGCCCGAATAATGCATTACCTTCTTCAGCAAATCTAGAAGTGCCGTAAGCACTCTCAATAGCAGCTTGAGCTAATAGCATAGGTATAGGAATTGTGTTTAATCTTAATCGTAAGTCTTCAATATTCTTCACTTTGTATTTCATCATTAATTGAACTAGATTCTTATTATGATCTAAATCATATCTTTCTTGTTCTATTTCTTTATTTATTTGATAAGCAATAGGGTATATAGTTTTAAAGAACATGTCTTTCTTTAACTTAACATCTTTTGTTTTAAATAAATCTTTAGATATGTTTGATATTATTAAGTTAGATGTTTTGGCATCAATGTCATAATCACTGCTATTAAAAAGTTTTTGTAAGTCTTTTATGCTTTTAACTTCTATGCCATTAGGGAATGAAGCTTTTTTAACTTTAATTTCAGATTTTATTACTTCTTCATACTTTTTAACAGGTTTTATATCTTTTTTTGCTATAGAATCAATTTTATTTTCATTGTCTATTGGCTTCGTAACTTCCTTAGATATGGTTATATTATCTTTAGAGTGATGTTTGTTACTGTGAACCTTTACACTATGGCAAGCTGACAATAGTGTTGAAGTTATTATTGTTATAATAAGTGGTTTTCTCATTAATTATTTCATTCTCTTTTCTACTTGTTTCCAATCTACTACATTATCAAGAAATCTTTTGATGTACTTCAATCTATCATTTTGATAATCTAAATAGTATGCATGTTCCCATACATCGCAACACATTAAAGGATTTTGATCGTAAATCAAAGGATTTTTTGCATTTGATGTTTTATAAATTTCCAAAGCACCATCTTTTTCTTGAACTAGCCAACACCAACCACTTCCAAACTGAGAAGCTGCTAGAGCACAAAATTCATCCTTAAATTTTTCAAAAGAGCCAAACTTTTTTGATATTTTTTCTTTAAATTCTTTACTTGGAGACTTATCTTTAGAATTTCCTATAATCTCCCAAAATAAATTATGATTATAGAATTGTGCTACATTATTAAATATAAACGAGTTCTTTCTATAAGTATCCTTTAAGATTAAATCTATATCTAGAGCTTCATAAGGAGTGTTTTTTACTGCTTCATTAGCCTTGTTGGCATAAGCTCTGTGGTGTTTTTCATAATGATAAAATATTGTATCTTCAGACATGAAATCAGAAATGTCTTCAGGTAAGAACTTTAGTTCTGGTAATTCAAATTTCATAACATCCTCCTTTGCTATATTAATTATTATCATATTTTTAGAAACAAAAGTAAAGTGTTTTTTTATTGTTTTTTATTTTTCTTTATGATAGGGTTTGTAACAAAGAAAGGGGCTTTTAATGTCTAATCTAATAATAACTATAATGTGTATATCTCTAGCAGTTATTGTCTCAACTATGGGGGCGATGTATGTAAATACGGATGTTTTTAAAGCAAAAGAGTATAAACATTATGCAGAATCAGGGTTTGTAAACCTAAAGGTTTTATATGATATGAATGTTTCTTATAGAAAAGAGAGACCTAGTGTTGCTGATTGGAAAAACGAATTAAATTCTATTTCCTCAAAAATACATGTACCCGAAAGCTTTAAAAATGGTTTTGACTGGTCTTATGGTAAGCTTACAGGAACAAGAAGATACTACTTTTGTTTTTCTGGTGCTTATTTAAGTGCTGCTAAAGAAGGTTTTTCTGATTTAAGAGATGGTATGGATAGTGAATTTATAGTGAACAGTACTTGTGGAGCAACTGTTAATGATTTCTCTATTAATAGTGGTAATTTAGCTGTTACTTATTGGTTGCAAAAATAAAGTTCTTTAATATATTATAAATTTATTATTGTAAACAAAACTCCTCACTATTTATATAGTGAGGAGTTTTTAAATTATTTTAATATATGTCTTATTTAAAACGGTTAAGTTCATAGTATCAAATATTTATATAAACAAAAAAGCCTTGCTAAAAAACAAGGCTTTTTGTTTAGTCAAAATAAGACTAATTACTTCTTAAGTATTTTGCCTAGAAGTGAGGCTTTAGGGGCTTTTTTTCAGTTTTTTCTTTAACTTTCTCTTCAGATTTAGCTACTTTAGCTGGAGCTTCCTTTTTTGAAGGAGCTTTACCGCCTTTGTCGCCTTTTCCTTTACCACCTTTATCATCTCTAGTAGGCTTTTCAATTTTAATTTCTTCGCCAGTTTCTTGGTTTACAACTTTCATTGATAATTTAAATTTACCACGATTATCTGTTCCAACAAACTTAACTTTAACTTCTTGACCTTCTTTTAAGTAGTCTTCAACTTTATTAACTCTTTCTTGAGCAATTTCAGAAATGTGAACAAGTCCGTCATTTTTACCCATAAAGTTAACAAATGCACCAAAGTCCATAATCTTAACAACTTTACCAGTGTATATTGTTCCTGCTTCTGGTTCTGCAACGATGTCATTAACCATTTTAAGAGCTGTATTTAGGCTTTCTGCATCAGACGAAGCAACTTTAACGATACCGTATTTACCTTGTTCTTCAACTTCAACAACAGCACCAGATACTTCAACGATTTCTTTAATAACTTTACCGCCAGTACCGATAACTTCTCTAATTTTATCAGCTGGTATAGTAATGCTTTCAATTCTTGGAGCATTAGCAGCAACTGTTAATCTTGATTGCTCAATAGCATTAGCCATTTCACCTAAGATGTGGATTCTAGCATCTTTAGCTTGAGCTAATGCTTGTTCCATAATTTCTTTAGTGATTGAAGTAATTTTAATGTCCATTTGTAGAGCATTAATACCTTCTTTAGTACCAGCAACTTTAAAGTCCATATCACCTAAGTGATCTTCATCACCTAGAATGTCTGTAAGAACTGCAAAGTCGTCACCTTCTTTAATAAGACCCATAGCAATACCTGCTACTGGAGCTGGTACTGGCACACCTGCATCCATAAGAGCAAGAGATGTACCACAAACTGTAGCCATAGATGATGATCCGTTTGATTCTGTGATTTCAGAAACAGCTCTGATTGTGTATGGGAAATCTTCTTTGCTTGGCATTTGAGCTTTAATTGCTCTCCATGCTAGTTTACCATGCCCGATTTCTCTTCTTCCTGGTCCAGACATTCTTCCACATTCTCCAACTGAGTATGAAGGGAAGTTATAGTGTAACATAAAGTTTTCTTTATATTCTTCTGTTAGACCATCGATTATTTGTTCATCAGAACCTGTTCCTAGAGTTGTTACAACAATAGCTTGAGTTTCTCCTCTTGTGAATAAAGCAGAACCGTGAGTTCCTGGTAGCACTCCAACTTCAGCTTTAATTGCTCTAACAGTTTTTGTATCTCTACCGTCAATTCTTGGTTTACCTGATAGGATATTTCCTCTAACAACATCTGACTCAACAGATTTGAATATTGAAGAAACTGCAGATTCATTTAATCCAGCCTCTTCATCAATCATTGTTTCTAGAACTTTAGCATGAGCATCTCCAACTTTATTACCTCTAGCTACTTTATCAGCAGTTGTGAAAGCATCTTGTAAATCTGCATCTACTAATTCTTTCATTTTTGCTTTAACTTCAGCTTCATTATATGGTAGAGCAGGGATTTCTCTTTGTTCTTTACCGCATTCTGATTTTAACTCTTCAATCATTTTGATAACATCTTGGAAAGATTCCCAACCAAACATAACAGCTCCAAGCATAACTTCTTCAGTTAGTCCTTTAGCTTCTGATTCAACCATAAGAACACCTTCGTTTGTTCCTGCAACTGATAGCTCTAGTTCTGTTTCTTTTAATTGAGACATTGTTGGGTTAAGGATATATTCTCCATCTTTGTAACCAACTTTTGCTCCAGCAATAGGTCCCATGAATGGAATGCCTGAGATAGATAGAGCAGCTGATGCACCAATCATTGCTACAACATCAGAATCATGTTCTCCGTCATGTTCAACAACTGTACAAATAACTTGAGTTTCGTTCTTGAATGTTTTTGGGAATAGAGGACGAATTGGTCTATCAATAAGTCTTGAGATTAATGTTTCTTTCTCAGATGGTCTAGCTTCTCTTTTGAAGAATCCACCTGGAATTTTACCAGCAGCATATTTTTTTTCTTGATAATGAACTGATAAAGGGAAGAAATCTACACCTTCCATTGGTTTTTTGGCTGCAACAACTGTAGCTAGTACTGTTGTGCCTTCATATTTAACTAAAACAGCACCGTCTGCTTGACGAGCAATTTTACCTGTTTCAATAGATAGAGTTTTGCCTCCCCATTGCATTTCTTTTTTAAATTCTTTGAACATTAAAGTTCCTTTCTATGTGTTAAAGCCCCATTGCTTTAACGGTTAATATAATTTTTAATTTTGGAAATCTGTTTTTCTGAACTTGTTTAAAAACCTTTATGTCATTTCTACCAAGCACGGCTAGTGGAGAAATCTCTTGTGATTTGTGAGGCTTTTCGACTTAGTGCCTATGGCACTTCGCTTAAGATGACATTGCTAGGGTCTTAAATAAATCCAGCAAACATATTTCTTTAATTAAAACTCAGGCGAGAGTATACAGGTTTTGAGTTCAAAAGTCAAATTAATAGTTTGTACAGTCATAATTGATTATAAATATAATATAAGTTGTTTTATTTATTTTTTTATCTAAGGTATTACAACTATAGTATTTATGTGTAAAATAAAAAAAAGCCTCATAAGAGGCTTTTTTTATTGAATCTTGAAAGTTATTACTTACGTAATCCTAATTTTTTGATTAGAGTCAGATATCTTTCTTCATCTTTTGATTTTAGGTAACCTAAAAGTTTTTTTCTTTTACTAACTAACATTAAAAGACCTCTTCTTGAATGATTGTCTTTTCTGTGAACTTTAGCATGTTCTGTTAGGTTTTTAATTCTTTCTGTTAAAACAGCTACTTGAACTTCTGGAGAACCTGTGTCTCCTTCAACTGTAGCGAATTCTTTCATGATTTTTGTCTTTACTTTTGCTTCTATAGACATGTCGATATTTACCTTTCTTTTGTTTTTTAGTTTATTCATAATCTCTTGAAAAAGGAACCAAGCAAACAGCCATAATATCGATAGCTAAGATGTTTAGTTATCTCCTTTAAAGATTAAGAGATTAGTTTATAACTTGATTTATGAAAAAAGTCAAGAAATAATATTATTGTTTTTTGATCTCGCTTAGTCTTCGGATACTCTTATCTTTTAGTCTTTTGCTTATCTCTTTGATAAAATCGTTCTCGTTATCAGTAAATATGCCTTTGTATTTTCTGCAAGCTATTTCTACATTTCCTCTTTTCCAAAACTTCTCTGGGCAGCAGATTATAATAGGGGTTTGTTTAATAAATAAGCCTAACTCCATCAGGGTAATAGGAGAGGATGTGTTTTTGTCAAAATACATAACTATTAAATCAGCATGCTCTTGAGCATTTAACTCCCAGAATACTTGTTTTTTAAATTCTTCATTCTCTATGCTTTCGCTCCAAGATGAATTCCAATCATCTCTACGAGGGTTTAGTATTTGTATGTCAAAATCAGATAAAGCTTTAGAAACTCTATCTTGCCAATTCTCTGCAGTACCGCCTTCTATACTTCCAGCTAAAAATACAGAGAATTTATCTCTATTATATTTGTTTGGTGATTTAATTTCGTTCATTTTTAATTCCTTTTGCTAAGTATTTCATAAATATGTATGTTGCGGGTACAGCTAATATAAAAACAATATAGCTTTTTGTGATTGTGTAATATATCCCAGTCAGTATTAATAATATGTTAAATAGTATAACTTTTTTAACTGTTTGGCAATGAGTTCTTTTTACTTTAATTATAGATCTGTGAAAATATTGTTTTTGATGAGCTTCAAATATTTTCTCTCTTTTTAAGATTCTTTTACATAAAACTAAGCTGGTATCCATTATATAATATAAGGGTAGTATAATAGCTATGGCGATATATCCATTTTTAGCTATAGTTAGTAAAATATACCCAACTATATAGCCTATAAATATAGCACCAGTATCCCCTAAGAATATTTTTGCTGGATGCCAGTTGAATATCAAAAAGGCAGAGCAGCTTCCTATTAGTATTAAGCATAAGTTAATTATACTTGTTGGCATAAATATAAATAGAGATATAAATAGAACTCCAAAGCATAAACATAGTGTTTCTGAAGCGGTCATACCATCAGCTCCATCCATAAAATTATATAAATTTATAAACCATAACCAAGCAGTAAATATTATAGCTCTATCAATAAAATTAGGTATATTATTTGGCAGTAATATATTTCCTGTTAAGTCTAATGATAATAATGCTATTCCTATGGCTATAGAGTGAAATATTAATCTAACAGAAGGTTTTATGTGTTTTAAGTCGTTTAACCATGATATGGATATTAATATAAGGGCTCCTATTAGAATTGACGGAGTCATTGCTTTGCTTATAATTGCAAGAGTTATTGTAGGTATGATTATTGCCCAACCTCCACCAGTTGGAGTTGGCTTAGAATGAAAACTCCTATTGTTAGGTATGTCGAGTATTTTTTTGTGATTAAAAAAGCTTATGCTTAGTTTAGTTGTTACTAAACTTAATATGAATGCTAAAATACTTAAAAACTCGCTCATGGCAAAATTAATAACACTTTATGTTTTATTTTTCAATAAATATATTGATTTTTAATTTGTTTTTATTGTATAACTATAAAGTATATAGTTTTTAGGAGGTTGCTATGTTTAGGTTCTTAGAGTTTGCTTTTTGGATGTTTTTGTTGGCTTTGGTGGTGATAGCTATAGTTTGGGGTTATTCAGAGAGTGCGAGCTTTAAAGTTTTTATAGATGATGTGCTTTTAGAGTTTACAAGAGTGTTTAAAGAAAAGATACATATATAAGTAATTAAAAATTGACGAAAAACAAAATATGTTATATATAAAAGACAGGGTTAATCTTCTTTTATTGGAGTTTTTATGTTTAGGCAAGGTGTTGGGATCGTTTTAAAAAATGAGGACAATCAAGTTCTTTTATTTAAAAGAACGAATGTATCAAAAGAATTAGATGAAGTTAAATTATGGCAATTCCCTCAAGGAGGAATTGATTCGGATGAAGATTTGTTAGAAGCTGCTAAAAGAGAACTTAGAGAAGAAACTGGTATAAAGAACTTTAAAGTTCTAAAACAGATGAAAGAAAAGGTTAGGTATAGGTTCCCAGATGTTTTGTTGCCTTTTGGTAAGTATGAAGGTCAAGAGCAAACTTGGTTTTTAATGGAGTTTACAGGTGATGAAAGTGAAATAGATTTTGAAACTCATCCTGAGGAGATAGAGTTTTGTGATTATAAGTGGGTGTCTCCAGAAGAGGCTATAGAATCTGCTGTGGAATTTAAAAAAGATTGTTATAGAAAGGTTATAAAGGATTTTTTTAATGTTTAAAATATTTTTAATATTTGTATTTAGTTTTAGTGTTTGTTTAAATAGTTTTGCTCTGGACAAAGGTGCGAAATGGTGCTCTTTAAAGTCAAATACTGTTAATGTTAGAACGGGTCCTGGTAAAAGATATCCTATTAAGTGGGTTTATAAAAGAGCAAGAATGCCTATGAAGGTTATAGCTATTTATGATAGTTGGATTAAAGTTGAAGATATAGAAGGAGCTCAAGGGTGGTTGCACCCAACTATGGTTTCTGGTAGAAAGTCATTTATAGTTAGTGATAAAGAGGTTTTCTTAAATAAAAATGCAAATAAAGAGTCAGGACATATAGCAAAGCTTGAAAAAGGTGTTATTGGTTTCGTTGATGAGTGTTTTAAAGATGTTTGTAAAATTGATGTAGATGGTTGGGAGGGATTTGTTCCTCAGGCATCCATATGGGGTAATAAATAAATGAAACAGGATAATAAAAGTAAAGATTTGTTAAAAAGGATTATGAGAGAATACTTGAAGCCGTTTTTGCCTCAAGTGTTTATATCTATATTGTTGATGTTGGTTTCTGGTTTGATGACTGCCATGACTGCCTCAATTATGGAGAAGATAACTAATGATGTTCTTATTGATAGAGATATAAATATGTTAAGATTTATATCGTTGGCAATGATTGGTGTGTTTTTCTTTAAGGGGATTGCTACTTATGGTCATAATACAATTATGAATAGAGTAGGTCAAAGAATTGTAGCTAATATTCAAAAACAATTATATTCTCATATAATAAGAGAAGACATGTCTTTCTTTGATAGTAATAATACTGGTAATCTTGTGGCTAATATGGTTGCTGATGCTAATACAATGAGAAGTGCAGTTGCTGACAGTATTACAAAATTAGCAAAAAGTAGTTTGACTCTTGTTTTCTTGGTTGGGTTAATGCTGTATAAGGATTGGAAGTTGTCTTTATTGACTTTCTTTGTTTTTCCTATTGCGGGTGTTACTATTGCTTGGATAGGTAAAAGAATAAGAAAGATTTCAAAACAAAACCTTGCTCAACAAGGGGTTTTTGCTAGCTTCTTAACAGAGACTTTTCAAGGTATAAGGCAGGTTAAGTCATACTGTATGGAAAAGCATGAGGAAAGCAAGGCAAAAGAGATTATAAATATGTTATTCAAATATGCTAATAAGTCTTTTAAAATATCTAAGTTAACAACTCCTGTTAATGAGCTTTTAAGCGGTGGAGCGGGTGCTGTGCTTATTTTTTATGGTGGGTATAGAATTATTCAAGAATATGGTCAGGTTGGAGCTTTAACTCCTGGTGAATTGACATCAATTTTAACAGCATTTGGTTTAGCTTATGAGCCAATTAAAAAACTTTCTAATGTTAACTCATCTATTCAAACAGGATTAGGTGCTGCTGAAAGAGTCTTTGCAATTATTGATAATAAGCCAAAAATAAAAAATAAAAAGGGTGCTAAAGATTTGCTTATTTCTAAGTCTCCGGAGATTGAATTCAATAATGTTGAGTTTTCCTATGATGGTGTGGATGATAAAGCTATAGATGGAGTTTCTTTAAAGGTTCCTGCAGGTAAGACCGTTGCTTTTGTAGGAGGTAGTGGTTCTGGTAAATCAACTCTATTAAATTTAGTGCCCAGGTTTTATGATTTACAGGAAGGATCTATTAAAATTGCGGGGAAAGATGTTAGAGATGTTAAGCTTAAGTCCTTAAGAGAAAATATTGCTTTGGTATCTCAGGATGTTTGTATTTTTAATGATACGGTAAGAAATAATATCGCATATGCAAAACCTTCTGCATCAGAAGAAGAGATAATTGCTGCAGCTAAAGCTGCTTATGCACATGATTTTATAACTAATGATTTATTAGATGGTTATGATACTGTTCTTGGTGAGTCTGGTAGTAATTTATCTGGTGGACAAAAGCAAAGAATATCAATAGCTAGGGCTTTATTGAAGAATGCTCCAATATTACTTCTTGATGAGGCGACTTCTGCTTTAGATACAGAATCAGAAAGAGAAGTGCAAAAGGCTATAGATAGTTTAGCTACTAATAGAACTACTTTAGTTGTTGCTCATAGGCTTTCCACTATTGTTAATAGTGATGTGATATATGTGCTTAAAGATGGTAAGATTGTAGAAAAAGGTTCTCACAATGAGCTGATTAAGCATAAGGGTATTTACGAAGGTTTATACTTGCTTCAAAAATAATTTAATAACTTGACTTTTTTAAAATAAAATGATATAAAATTGACAATCTTTTAGTGAAAAGATTCTCATATAGTCGATACTTAAACTCGCTTTGTCGGTTTTAGTCGGCGTTGAATAATGATAAAAAACATTGGTAATCAGTGGGTTACCTAATGTTTTATTTTATTGTTCTATGAGCCCGATTAGCTAATAGAATAGCGGAGTCGATCCACGAATCGCTACAGGCAGGTTGAATAAGCTTATGTAAAATAGATTGTTTAACCTCGTGAGTTTTTTTAACTTGTCTGTATTGGTTGTGCCGGCTTCAAAGTTAAAATTGTTGAAAAAGGAAAAATTAAATGCCAACAATCAATCAATTAGTTCGTAAAGGACGTAAAGATAAAAGAAAAATATGCAAGACTCCTGCTATGGAAGCTTGTCCTCAAAAAAGAGGTGTTTGTACTAGGGTTTACACAACAACTCCTAAAAAACCTAACTCAGCTTTAAGAAAAGTTGCTAGGGTAAGATTAACAAATGGTTTTGAAGTAACTGCTTATATTCCAGGTGAAGGTCATAACCTACAAGAACATAGTGTTGTTATGATTCGTGGTGGAAGAGTAAAAGATTTACCAGGTGTTAGATATCATATTATTCGTGGTACACTTGATACTCAAGGTGTTGCTGATAGAAACCAACGTAGATCTAAATACGGAACTAAGAAGAAGAAATAAGGAGAACTAAAATATGTCAAGAAGAAGACAAGCTGAAAAAAGAAAAGTTTTACCAGATGCTAAATTTGGAGATATAGTTCTTCCAAAACTAATCAATGCTATTATGCTTGATGGTAAAAAATCTGTTGCAGAGAAAATTGTTTATGGTGCTTTGGACCTTATATCTGAAAAAGTTCAAGGTAAAGAATCTCTAGCAGTATTTCATGAAGGTCTAGATAACATTAAACCAAAAGTTGAAGTTAAATCAAGAAGAGTTGGTGGTGCTACTTACCAAGTTCCAATTGAAGTTAAAGCTGATAGAGCTCAAGTGGTTGCTCTTAGATGGTTAGTTGAAATCTCAAGAAAAAGATCTGAGCATACAATGCAAGAAAGACTAGCTAATGAAATCATGGATGCTTATAACGAAAGAGGTAATGCAATCAAGAAAAGAGACGATACACATAGAATGGCAGATGCTAACAAAGCATTCTCTCACTTTAGATGGTAAAATAAAAGGAGTTATTAAATTATGGCTAGAAAAACTAGTTTAGAAAACTATAGAAATATTGGTATCATGGCTCACATCGATGCTGGTAAGACTACTACTACAGAAAGAATCCTGTATTACACAGGTAAGTCTTATAAAATCGGTGAAGTTCATGATGGTGGTGCTACTATGGACTGGATGGAACAAGAGCAAGAAAGAGGTATTACAATTACTTCAGCTGCTACAACTTGTTTCTGGAACGATCATAGAATTAACATTATTGACACACCTGGTCACGTTGACTTCACAATTGAAGTTGAAAGAGCTCTTAGAGTTCTAGATGGTGCTGTTGCAGTTTTTGAATCTGTGTCTGGTGTGCAACCACAATCAGAAACAGTTTGGAGACAAGCAGATAAATACGGTGTTCCAAGAATGTGTTTCATTAATAAAATGGATAGAATTGGTGCTAACTTTGATTACTGTATCCAAACAATGGTAGAAAGGCTAGGGTGTAATCCATTAGTTATTCAATTACCAATTGGAGCTGAAGCAGAATTCGAAGGTGTTATCGATCTTATCAAAATGAAAGAAATCGTTTGGACAGCTGAAGATTTAGGTGCTTCTTATGAAGAAAGAGAAATTCGTGAAGAATTAAAAGCTAAAGCAGAAGAAGCTAGAGAAAAAATGATTGAAATGGCTGTTGAACAAGATGATGCTGCTATGGAAGCTTACTTCGAAGGTGTAATGCCAGATGAAGCAACTCTAAAAGCATGTATCAGAAAAGGTACTATTAATAATGAATTAGTTCCTGTTCTTTCAGGTACAGCTTTCAAAAACAAAGGTGTTCAACCATTGTTAGATGCTGTTGTTGATTTCTTACCTTCTCCAGTTGATGTTGATGCTGTTGAAGGAACTTCAGTTGATGGAGAAAAAGAAGATAAAAGAGAAATTAGCGATGATGCTCCTTTCTCAGGTCTAGCATTTAAAATTGCTAACGACCCATTCGTAGGAAACTTAACATTCTTCAGAGTTTACTCAGGTAAATTAGAAGCTGGTTCTTATGTTCTTAACTCAGTAAAAGGTAAGAAAGAAAGAATTGGTAGAATGTTATTAATGCATTCAAACTCAAGAGAAGAAATAAAAGAAGCTTATGCTGGTGATATTGTTGCTCTAGTTGGATTGAAAAATACAACAACAGGTGATACTTTATGTGCAGTTGATAAGCCTATTGTTCTTGAAAGAATGGAATTCCCAGATCCAGTTATTAACATTGCGGTTGAGCCTAAATCAAAAGGTGACCAAGAAAAAATGTCAATAGCTTTACAAAGACTGGCTGCAGAAGATCCTTCTTTCAGAGTTAAAGTTGATCACGAAAGTGGACAAACAATTATCGCTGGTATGGGTGAGCTTCACTTAGATATCATCGTTGATAGAATGAAAAGAGAATTTAAAGTTGAAGCAAACATCGGTGCTCCACAAGTTGCATATAGAGAAACAATCACTAAATCTTATGAAGTTGATTATACTCATAAAAAACAATCTGGTGGTGCTGGTCAATTTGCTAGAATTAAATTGATTCTTGAGCCAGGTGAAGTTGGTTCTGGATTTGAATTTGAATCTAAAATTGTTGGTGGTAATGTTCCTAGAGAATATATCCCAGGTGTTCAAAAAGGTCTAGAAATGCAAATGGACAATGGTGTTGTAGCTGGTTATCCAACAATTGACTTTAAAGCAACTCTTATAGATGGTGCATATCATGATGTTGACTCATCTGTTATGGCTTTCGAAATTGCTGCTAAAGCTGCCTTCAGAGAAGGTATTCCTCATGCTAACCCTGTGATTCTTGAGCCAATGATGGCTGTTGAAATCGTTACTCCAGAAGAGTACATGGGTGATATTATCGGAGATTTGAACTCAAGAAGAGGTCAGGTTGCTGGTATGGAAGCTCAAGGTAATGCTCAAGTTATATCTGCTAAAGTTCCTTTAGCAAATATGTTTGGTTACATTAATACTTTAAGATCTATGTCTCAAGGTAGAGCTCAATACACAATGCAATTCGATCATTATGAAAAAGTTCCTGCTAACGTGATGGAAGAAATTAAAGAAAAAAGAAAATAATATTTAAATGCTAGCTTGGCATCAGTCAAGCTAGCATTCAATTTTAACTCATTTAGGGGTTGTAAGATTATGAAAAATATGTTACTATCCCTGAAATTTTAAAAAGGAAAATAATAATGGAAACACAAACAATTAGAGTTACACTAAAGGCTTTTGATCATAGAATTCTAGATCAAGCAACTGGTGAAATTGTTAATACTGCAGAAAGAACAGGAGCTCAAGTTAAGGGTCCTATTCCTCTACCAACAAAAATTAGCAAGTTTACAGTTATTAGAAGTCCACATGTAAACAAAAATTCAAGAGAGCAATTCGAAATGAGAACTCATAAAAGATTGCTTGATATAGTTAACTCAACTCCACAAACTATAGAAGCTTTATCTAAGCTAAACCTAGCTGCTGGTGTTGATGTTGAAATCAAATTATAAGGTTTATGTAATAATTATATGATTAATTCATCTAATTATTCACATAAATATATAATTAAAAAATGAAGTTTTATACTTCAAAAATCAATGTTTAGATTTGTTGTAAAATAAATTTAAAACAGAAAATGATTAATAACGAAAGGTAAAAAGATGAGAACAGGATTAATCGCAAAAAAAGTAGGTATGACTCGTGTCTTCGATAAAGACGGAAATCATATTCCTGTAACTGTACTTAAAGTTGATAACTGTCAAGTTACTGCTTTAAAAACAGCTGAAAAGGATGGTTACACTGCTGTTCAACTTGGTGCTGGTAAAGCTAAACTGAAAAATGTTTCTGCTCCTATGAAAGGGCACTTTGCTAAAGCTAAAGTAGAACCAAAGCAAAAAGTAGTTGAATTTAGAGTGTCAGAAGATGCTTTATTAAATATTGGTGATGAGCTATGTGCTAGTCACTTTGTAGAAGGTCAATATGTAGATGTTGTTGGTGTATCAATTGGTAAAGGTTTTGCCGGTGGTATGAAAAGACATAACTTTGGTGGTTTAAGAGCTACTCATGGTGTGTCAATCTCACATAGATCTCACGGTTCTACAGGTCAATGTCAAGACCCTGGAAGAGTTTTCAAAGGTAAAAAAATGGCTGGTCACATGGGTGATGTTCAAAGAACTGCTCATAACTTAACAGTTGTTGCTACAGATGCTGATGAAGGCTTAATTTTAGTAAAAGGTTGTATCCCTGGATCAAAAGGTAAATTCGTTTTGGTTAAAGATGCTATCAAAAAACTAAACCAAGAAGGTCTACCATTCCCAGCTGGTTTAAAAGTTAAAGAAGCTCCAGTTAAAGAAGAAAAAACAGAAGCTTCAGTTAAAGAAGAAAAAACAGAAGCTCCAGTTGAAGAAGCAGTAGCTGAAACAACAGCTGAATAAATAGTTTTATTTTCGTTTTTCAAAATTTAAAACGATGTAAAAATAATTTATTTTATATAATTAAAGAGTCGATTTTTGAATCGACTCTTTTTTTTTATTTTTTAGAATTCTTTATATAGTCTTTTTAAGAAAGGGTAGGGGTATAAGTTTTGTTTTATAGTTGTATTAAGCTGTTATTTGAGAGATGTATTTGATTGAATAATATATAATATAATATCGATTATAAGTTATTAAAAAAAGCTTGCATTTTTAATAATTTAGTGTTATATTTCAATCTCCCAACATCTTACAACTCTGATGTATTTATGACATTAAGGGCTAAGATGTTGTTTTCGCACGATAAAATCTTTTTTATTTGTTGTGAAAATTGGGTAAACCTTTTAAGCTTTCTTGGATAACATATCCTTAGAGCACCGATTCTAGGGACGAGAAACTTAAAATATTGCTGAAGTCTTCACGGCAAGTAAATTGAAGACAATAAAGAAAGGTAAGTAAATGAAACTTGCAGTAGTAAATTTACAAAACGAAAAAGTAGGAGATATTACTTTATCTAAAGATATCTTCGGCTTGGAACCAAGAGCTGACATTCTTCACAGAATGGTTAACTGGCAATTGGCTAAAAGAAGATCTGGTAACCACAAAACTAAACAAAGAGGTGAGGTTGCTGGAACTACTAAGAAAATGTTCCGTCAAAAAGGTACAGGTTCTGCTCGTGCTGGTAATAAAAAAGCTCCTCAAAGAAGAGGTGGTGGTATTGCTTTCGGTCCAGTTGTTAGATCTCATTCTCATGACTTAACTAAAAAGTTCAGAATTAAAGGTTTAAAAACTGCTCTGTCAGCAAAAGCAAAAGAGAAAAAAATAGTAATCCTTGATAAAGCGGTTGCTAAAAATATTAAAACTAAAGAAATGGCTGTAGCTATGAATAAATTAGGATTAAATTCTGCTTTATTTGTTTGTGGTGAAGAAGTTGATACAAACTTTGCTAAATCTGTAAGAAACATCCCATTAATTGATGTTCTTCCAGTTCAAGGTGCAAATGTTTATGATATCTTAAGAAGAGATACTCTTGTATTAACAGAAGATGCTGTTAAAAAATTAGAAGAAAGACTAAACTAAAATGGTAAAGAAAAAAGAAGTGAACCCGAAAAGCTATGATATCCTTCTTTCTCCGGTAATCACCGAGAAGGCAACTATGGGTTCTGAAAACAATCAAGTTGTATTCAAAGTATCATTGAAAGCAACTAAGCCTGAAATTAAAGAGGCTATTGAGAGCATCTTTGGTGTTAAAGTTGTTTCTGTAAACACAGTTAACGTTAAAGGTAAAACAAAAAGATTTAAAGGACATCTAGGAACAAGATCTGATTACAAGAAAGCTATCGTTAGATTAGAAGACGGAGCTCAACTTGATCTTGGCACTAATGTTTAAGAAAAGGAGAAAATTAAATGGCTTTAAGAAAATATAGACCTATGACTCCTAGTCAAAGACAATTAGTGTTAATTGACAGATCTGAGTTATGGAAAGGTAGACCTGAAAAATCTCTAACAGTTGGTAAAAAAAGAACTGGTGGTAGAAACTCTCAAGGTAGACTTACAGTAAGAGGTAAAGGTGGCGGACACAAGCAAAGATATAGACTTGTTGATTTCAAAAGAAGAAAATTTGATATCGAAGCTACAGTTACTAGAATTGAATATGATCCAAATAGAACAGCTTTCATTGCTCTTATAGAGTATAAAGATGGTGAAAAAGCATACATTTTAGCTCCACAAAGACTAAATGTTGGCGATAAAGTTATAGCAGGTGAAAAAGTTGATATTAAACCTGGTAATGCTATGCCTCTAAAAGGTATACCTGTTGGTACTATTATTCACAATGTTGAATTGAAAATCAAAAAAGGTGGTCAGCTAGCTAGATCTGCTGGTGCTTATGCTCAACTAGTTGGTAGAGATGGAGAATACTCTCAAATCAAACTAACTTCAGGTGAATTAAGATTAGTTCATTCAGATTGTATGGCAACAATTGGTGCTGTATCAAATGCTGATAACTCTAACCAAAATATGGGTAAAGCTGGTAGAAACCGTTGGAAAGGTAATAGACCTAAAGTTCGTGGTGTGGCTATGAACCCGGTAGATCATCCTCACGGTGGTGGTGAAGGTAAAACTTCTGGTGGTAGACATCCTGTTACTCCATGGGGTGTTCCAACAAAAGGTTACAAAACTCGTAAAAATAAGAGAACTGATAAATACATTATCAGAAGAAGAACTAAATAGAAAGGTATTTTATTATGACAAGATCTATATGGAAAGGGCCTTTCTTTGATGGCTACTTACTTAAAAAGGCTGAGAAAGTTAGAGAATCTGGAAGAAGTGATGTTATTAAAACATGGTCTAGAAGATCTACAATCTTACCACAATTCGTTGGTCTAACATTCGGTGTTCATAACGGGCAGAAATTTATTCCTGTTCTAGTGACTGAAGATATGATTGGACATAAGTTTGGTGAATTTGCTCCGACTAGAACATACTATGGTCACGGTGCAGACAAGAAAGCGAAAAGAGGTTAGTTATGGCGAAAACAAATGCTCCAAGAGTAGAGAAAAATGAAGCTAGAGCTTTTGCTAAACACATTAGAACTAGCCCAAGAAAAATGAACTTAGTAGCAGCTTTAATTAGAGGTAAAAATGTCGCTGAAGCTTTAAGAGCTCTTGACTTCTGTAAAAGAAGAGTTGCAAATGAAGTAAAAGCTGTTTTAAACTCAGCTATTGCTAATGCGGAAAACAATCACAACTTAAATGTTGATAAATTAATCGTGAGCGAAGCTTTCGTTGGTAAATCTATCGTTATGAAAAGATTTAGAGCAAGAGCTAAAGGTCGTGGTGCTAGAATTTTGAAACCATTCAGTAATCTTACTATTGTTGTGAAAGAAGTTGAGGAGAAAAAATAATGGGACAAAAAGTAAATCCAATCGGTCTTAGACTTGGTATCAACAGAACTTGGGAAAGTCTTTGGTATGCAGGTAAAGAAGACTATGCAGATAAAATTCACCAAGACTTAGAGCTAAGAAAATTTATCAAAAAAGAACTTAAGCAAGCTGGTGTTTCTAGAGTTGTAATCGAAAGAGCAGCTGATAAAGTTAAAGTAAATATCCACACTTCAAGACCTGGTATTATTATCGGTAAAAAAGGTGCAGATATCGAAACTCTTAAAAAGAAAATCGTTAAGAAATTTGGAACTCCTGTAGCTCTAAACATTATCGAAATCAGAAAACCAGAAACAGATGCTCAACTTATATCTGAAACAATTGCTAACCAACTTGAAAGAAGAGTTTCTTTCAGAAGAGCTATGAAAAGAGCTCAACAGTCAGCGATGAGGTTAGGTGTTGGTGGTATCAGAATTAACTGTGCAGGTAGACTTGGCGGTGCTGAGATTGCTAGAACAGAATGGTACAGAGAAGGTAGAGTTCCTCTAGCTACTCTAAGAGCTGATATTGACTATGGTTTCTCAGAAGCTTTAACAACATACGGTATCATCGGTGTTAAAGTTTGGGTTTTCAAAGGTGAAGTTATGGAACATAACCCTCAAGCTAGAGACAATCGTGCTATGAAAAATAGCAAAGTAAGATAGGAGAAGTAAATGTTACAACCAAAAAGAACTAAATTTAAAAAAGCTCATAAAGGTAGAATTCATGGTAACGCTAAAGGTGGAACTACTCTGAACTTTGGGGCTTATGGTCTTAAAGCACTTTCTCCTGAGAGAATTACTTCAAGACAAATCGAGGCTGCTAGAAGAGCTATTACTAGACACATGAAAAGAAAAGGTAGATTATGGATTAGAATCTTCCCAGATGTTCCTGTGACTAAAAAACCTTTAGAGGTTAGACAAGGTAAAGGTAAGGGTTCTGTAGATCATTGGGTAGCTAGAGTTAAACCTGGAAGAGTTATGTTTGAATTAGACGGTGTTGAAGAAGAAATCGCAAGAGAAGCTTTTGCTTTAGCTTCTGCTAAACTTCCTGTTAACACTAAATTCATAACTAGAAACCACTAGAAAGGGAATTTAAAAATGAAAATTACAGATATTAGAGCTAAAAGCATCGATGAATTAAAAGCGGAAATCGTTTCTTTGAAAAAAGAACTTTTCAATCTTAGATTCCAAAAAGCTAGTGGCCAACTTGAAAATACTGCTAGAATGAGCGAAGTTAAAAAAACTGTAGCAAAAATCAAAACAGTATTATCAGAAAAGAAAGGTGAAAAATAATGCCTAAAAGAATACTACAAGGAGAAGTTGTATCAGACAAAGCTGATAAAACAGTAACAGTTCTAGTAACTAGACAAGTTATGCATCCTTTATACAAGAAGTTCGTTAAGAAATCTAAAAAATATTCTGCTCACGATGAAGATAATTCATGTAAAGTGGGAGATGTTGTTAGAATTGAAGAATGTGCTCCAATTTCTAAAAAGAAAAAGTTTAAAGTTATTAAATAGTTTTTATTCTTGATTTATTTTTGTGAAGCTTACCCTCATAGCAATACTTTAATGTATAGGCAAGGGCTCGCTTCACAGTCTAAATCAATTTAAAAATTACTTAATAAATTAAGTTAGAAACTTTTTTTAGATATTACAAATAATAAAAGCCTCAGCGATAGCGGGGCTTTTTTTATATTTAGTCTATATAATTTTTTATTATGAAGTTAATACATCTCCGCGACAATAAATAATTTATTTATTTTTTTATTATTGAATTTAAAAAAGTTATTAATATAATGTTATTAATATTTATTAAGGAGATTTTATATGGAAAAAGAATTACTTTTAAATGTTATAAATAATTTAAATGATATAAGTAAAAATGCAAAAATAGCGGTAATATGTGGTGGAAAATCAAGAGAAAGAAAAGTTTCTCTTAAAAGTGGTGAGAATTGTTATGAGGCTCTTAAAGGTTTAGGGTATTATAATTCTTTTATAGTTGATTTAAAAGGTGATTATAAAAGTGAACTCAAATGCTTTGAAATAGATATAGCTTTTCTTGCATTACACGGAACATATGGTGAAGATGGTTATATTCAATCAATTCTAGAAAATATTGGAATTCCTTACACAGGCTCAGGAGTATTAGCTAGTTCTTTATGTATGAATAAAGAGAAGACTAAAAAACATTTAAATAAAGCAGGTGTTTTAGTTCCTAAGTCATATTCTGACTCTAGTCAGATAAATTATCCTGTTTTTTGTAAGCCTATAGATCAGGGCTCAAGCCTTGCTTCTGGTGTAGCTAATAATAAACAAGAATTGCAAACTATATTAAAAGAGGTGGAGAATTGCAATTCTAAGCCTATAATAGAAGAGTTATTAATTGGTAGAGAGTTAACTGTAGGTGTTTTGCAGTTAAATAATCATATTTTTGCAACTGATATATTAGAGGTTGAAGTTAAAAATGGTAATTATGATTATAATAATAAATATACAGAAGGAGCTTTAATACATACATCTCCAGCAAATATAGATAGCTTTATAAGTAATGAAATAAAGAGTATAGCTGTAAAAGCTTTTAAAGAGTTAAGCTGCTCGGGATTTTCAAGAGTTGATTTTATACTTACAGAAGAGGGTAGGTTTTATGTATTAGAAGTTAATACATTGCCTGGGATGACAAATACTAGTGATTTACCATGTCAGTCTAAATCTTTTGGAATAAATAAAAGAAACTTGGTTAACTTAATGCTTCACTCTGCTTTGCTTAATAAGGCTTAGAATGCTTTAATATTAGACATTTGAAAATTTTATTCTTTTATGTTATTATAATGTTTATTAAGGAGATTTTTATGGAGGAGAGAGTATTGAAAAATGATAAAAATAAACACAAGCACCTTCTGCAGAGGTTAAAAAGCATAAATCCTATATTTTTTCCTGAAAAAAGAAACGAGTTATTTGCTGAATTATCTTTATTTGTTAAAGATAATAGAGAGATTAGAGATGCTCTTATTAAGATTGTTGATGAAACATCTTCTTCTCATATGCTTGAGTGTGCTTTAATAGCTTTATCGCCAGTGAGTTGTGAAAAAGAAATCTTTGATAAAATTAAGTATAATGCAGGGCATGATGATTTTCTTATAAGGAGAGCTGCAATAAAATCTCTTTCTTATAATGTAAATAATGAAAATGTCCAAAAATGTTTACTGCAAGAATTAGGGGATGAATTCTCTTATGCAGATGTAAGAAGAAATATAGTACAAGCTTTATCTCCTGTATCTCATAGAAAAAATATTAAAGAAGCTCTTTTGAATAGTTTAAATGATGATGATTTTTTTGTTAGAGAGTCTGCATTAAAATCTTTATCATCAGAGATAAATGATGAAAGAGTTTTTTTAGCTGTAAAGCAAAAGTTAAAAGATAGTGATTCTGATGTAGTAAAATTAGCATTAAAATATATATCAAAGTATTCAAAAGATCATTTACTTGTAACTTCAAAAAGCTCTATTTCTTCTAATATATATCCTTAGGCGCTCTAAATATAATTTTGTATTTCTCTTGACTTTTAATCTAAAATATAGTATATTTTCTTTAATCAAATAGATGGTTTTTGTGAGGTTTTCATCTTACTTAAGTCATTGATAATAAAAGAATAATAAGATTAACATCGTGCAATTTAAGTTGTAGCTGGTTTTTCTTAAGATTCTTTTTTTGAAAAAAATAAAGGTTTTGTCAACCTTAAAATGGCAACAAGTTAGATTTTTTTAGAATTACTCTAAGATAATCTATAAATATTTTTAAAACTAACTAAGAAAGGTTAATTGTTATTAGAGACTAGTTTAAAAATGTGTTCGCTGAAAAGAATTTTGTTTGCAATTTTTGCATGGTTAATCGTTAGAAAATGTGCGAGAAATGTATACAAAAAAAGTTTTGGCAAGTGTCACATACATATAGGTATTTGACTGCTTGACAAAATATTTCTTTTTTCTGTCTGCATTTATTCGTGCATTTAATAATGATTAGGAAATAAAAATATGATTCAAATGCAAACCAACTTGACCGTTGCTGATAACTCAGGCGCAAAACGAGTGCAGTGCATTAAAGTTTTAGGTGGATCTCATAGAAGATATGCTCGTGTGGGCGATATCATTATGGCATCTGTTAAAGAAGCTGCTCCAAACGGTAAAGTAAGTAAAGGTGATGTAGTTATGGCTGTTGTAGTTAGAACTACAAAAGAAATTAAAAGAAAAGATGGCTCAACTATCAAGTTTGATAATAATGCAGCTGTTATTCTTAATAAAAACTCAAAAGAAATGATTGGTACTCGTATCTTTGGACCTATCCCAAGAGAAATGAGAGAAGTTCCTGGTATGATGAAAATCGTTTCACTAGCTTCGGAGGTGCTATAATATGGCTTCTAAAATTAAAAAAGGTGATAATGTTATTGTTTTATCTGGTAAAGATAAAGGAAAAACAGGCGAAGTTGTTAAGTCTCTACCAAAAGATAACAAAGTTATTGTTGCTGGTGTAAACATGGTGAAAAAACATGTAAAACCATCTCCAATGTCTGCTGGTGGAATCGTTGAAAAAGAAATGGCTATTGATGTTTCAAATGTTGCTATTATCGATCCAAAAACTAAAAAACCAACAAGAGTTGGATTTAAAGTTCTTAAAGATGGTAAAAAAGTGAGATTTGCAAAAAAATCTGGCGAAGTTATTGATTAAGGAGAATAGCAAATGACATCAAGATTAAAAGAATTATATAACGATAAAATAGCTAAAGAACTTCAAGAAGAATTTGGTTATAAAAATGTTATGGAAATTCCAAAAATCACTAAAATCGTGTTAAACATGGGTGTTGGTGAAGGAATTAATGATAAGAAAAAAGTGCAAAATGCTGCTGATGAGCTAACTTTAATTGCTGGTCAAAAAGCTGTTGTTACTAAAGCTAAAAAATCTATAGCTCAGTTCAAACTTAGAGAAGGTATGCCAATCGGTGCTAAAGTTACTCTAAGAAAAGACAGAATGTATGATTTCTTAGATAGACTAGTTACTATCTCTTTACCAAGAGTTAGAGACTTCCGTGGTATTTCAGGAAAAGCTTTTGATGGTAGAGGTAATTACTCTATGGGTATCAAAGAGCAAATAATTTTCCCAGAAATCGATTTTGATAAAGTTGATCAAATCCGTGGTTTAAACGTTGTGATTTGTACAACTGCAAAAACAAATGAAGAAGCAAAAGCTTTGTTATCAAAGTTCAAGCTTCCATTTAAAAATTAGGAGGTAGCTATGTCAAAAGTAAGTATGGCTGATAAAAATAAAAAAAGAGGTGTTAAAATTCTTAAGCAACAAGCTAAAAGATCAAGAATCAAATCTAAAATTAAAAGATCTGGTGATCCAGCTGAAGTATTCGCAGCTTGTCAAGAATTAAATAATCTTCCAAAAGATGGAAATCCAATTAGATATCAAAGAAGATGTCGTATATGCGGTAGACCTCATTCTGTTTACAGAAAATTCGGCATGTGTCGTATATGTTTAAGAAAATTAGCTTCACTTGGTTTACTTCCAGGTGTTAAGAAATCAAGCTGGTAAGGAAAGGAGCACAAAATTATGGCAATTATAGATCCATTAGGCGATATGCTAGCTCGTATTAGAAACGGCCAGCAAGCTAAGTTAAAAACAATTACAAGTCCATCTTCAAAACTAAGACTGTCTGTTTTAGCAGTGTTAAAAGAAGAAGGTTATATCTCTGATTATTCAGTAGCTAAAAATGATAAAGGTTTCGATGAAATCTCAGTAGTATTAAAATACTTTGATGATGAAGGTGCTATTAAAGAACTTCACAGAGTTTCAAAACCTTCAAGAAGAGTTTACTCAAAAATTAAAGATTTACCAAAATACTATAACGGACTTGGTATCTGTATCGTATCAACACCAAAAGGTGTTATGAGTGACCACAATGCAAGAGCAGCTCACTTAGGTGGCGAAGTTCTAGCAAAAGTATTTTAGGAGGGTAGAAGATTATGTCAAGAATTGGAAATCGTCCTGTAGCTATTCCAGAAGGTGTAGAAGTTACTATTGCTGATAACGAAATCTCTGTTAAAGGGAAATTAGGTCAATTATCAATGCCTATACATGCTGATGCTGTTGTTGAGAAAAACGAAAATGAAATCGTTGTAAAACCAGCAAATGAAGCAAAGCCTACTCCAATGTGGGCAACAACAAGAGCTTTAATTAATAATCTTGTTGAAGGTGTTTCAAAAGGTTTTTCAAAAACATTAGAAATCAATGGTGTTGGTTATAAAGCTCAAGTTCAAGGTAGAGTTGTAAAACTAAACTTAGGTTTCTCACATGATGTTAACTATGAGTTACCAGAAGGTGTTGAAGCTAAAGCTGAAAAACCAACTGTATTAGTAATATCTGGTGCTGACAAACAAAAAGTTGGTCAAGTAGCAGCTGATATCAGAGCATGGAGAAAACCAGAGCCTTATAAAGGTAAAGGTGTTAAATACTCTGATGAAGTTATTATCAGAAAAGAAGGTAAAAAGAAATAGTTTTTATAGATTTTATTTTTTTGTTTCAATGGCTAACTCATGTAGTGTATTCTACACCACGGCCATTGAAACAAAATCTGAAATTTATATAAATATATTTCTTTCCAAAGAACTAAATCCCGACATTATGTTGGGATTTTTTTATGGTTAATTTATTTTACACCGCGGTCGTTGAAATCAAATCTAAAATTCAGATAAATATATTTTTTATATTTAAGGGAGTATCCCTGTTAATGGATGTTTTTTTATATCATAAATCATATGTTTGATGCTAAAATTAATTTCTGCATTTTTTATGCTAAATGACATATCTTTTGTTGAAAAAAGCTCTTTTTTATGATATTATAGCTTTTTAATATTAGTTATATAAGAGGTAAAAATGCAAAATAAAACTATACATGTTCAAATTTATGATAATCAGATTCAAAATGTAACTTTTAAACTGAGAAATAGCACTATAAAAATGTCAGAAGATAGATTCTCTGTTGAAGAGCATTTTGATAATCATAGTAGATCGATGTCTCATAAAGACTTTAAATATTTTAAATCTATTATAGCTAGTGGTGTTAAATTTTACTTTAGAGAAATGGGTGTTTCTGGTAATGCTAACACCTCAACTAATAAAGCAAAATTTGATAAATTCATAAAAAATGCAGATGATAAGTTCAGAGAGTCATCTCTTAGAAAAAAAGGCATTTTCATCAAAAGAAAAAAAGATAGTAGCAGAGTTATATATTTTTCTAAATCTTAAATATTTATTTAATCATTTTATTTTATAAAAAATAATTTTTTCTTGCAAAATTATTTATTTTGTATAAGTATAATTTAAAAAAACAGGAGGATTAAATTGTTTAATAAAAAAGTTTTAGTTCTGGTTTGTGGTGGTGTGATAACAATGAAGCCATCTGTTGATGATAGTCCTGTCTTAGATAGTAGGATTGAAGATAATGATGTAGCAAAAGATATAATGAATCATGTTCCAGGTATTGATCATATAGCTTCTATGGATGTAGAAGTCGTTTCTCAAGGTTTTTCTCATAATGTAACACTTGATAAGTGGAATAAAATAATTAATATTATTGAAGAAAAATATAATGAATATGATGGTTTTGTCATTACAACAGGGGCAGATACTATGGGGTATTTATCTTCAGCTCTTTCATTTGTTATTCAGAACTTAGGTAAGCCTATTATATTAACTGGAGCAAGAAATTCAATATATGAGATTAAAACAGATGCTAAAATTAATTTAATTAATTCACTTTGTGTTGCTATAACAAATCTATCGGGAGTTTTTGTTGTGTTCGGGAGTAAAATAATATTAGGGACTAGGGCAACTAGAACTTCTAGAATCAGTTTGGATTCTTTTTCTAGTTTTAATAAAGATGACTTTGCTGTAACAAATAATATATTCTCATCATTATCTTCAAAAAGAAACGATGATAGGTATGTAAGGCATGATATAGCTCCAGATTTTAAAAAGGGGTTTGATGACAGTGTTTTATGTTTATCTTTAACTCCAGATATGGATATTGAATTTTTAAAAGAATTATCTGATGATAGATTAAAAGCGGTTATATTTATGGTTTTAGGAACTGGAATATTGCCAAATAATTTTGTTAATACTTTAGAAAATTTGAGAAGAAGAGAAATTCCTGTTATTGTTGCTAGTGCTTGTAAAGAAGGAACTACGTCTTATACAGAGTATAAAATATTAGAGCAAAAGAATATGAATTTAAATATAATTGAAGCTTTTGATATGAGCCCAGAGTGTGTGTGCTCAAAGTGTATGTGGATGTTGGGGCAAAATGTTAGTTACAAAGATTTTAAATTTATTTTTCAACAAAATATATCAGGGGAAATAGATAGGGAAATGTGTAATTCTATATTAGAAGAGAAGCATTATATATCATTGTAATTTTAGATTTAAAGAAAAGAGTTTAGATGTCTTATTTATTAGCAGTTTTAATGGGTTTCGTTTATGCTTTCCAAAAGGTAAATGATAAAAGAATTATATCTAAGTTAAAAATAGATTATGTTTTGATGGGATTGTATAGAAACTTGGTTCCTTTGTTATTTTTGACAATACCTCTTTTGTTTTTTAATCAAGTTCATTATTTATCTAATGGGCTATTCTTGTTCTATGTTTTTTTATTATCTATATTGAATATATCTAAAACTTTGCTTTATTACAGGGCTTTAAAAAAGTTTGATATATCTTACATTACAGTTTTAAATGCATCTACTCCATTATTGATGGCATTGATGGGAGTTCTTTTTCTTAAAGAGACTTTTTCTTTATTAAATGTATTAGGTATGTTTGTTGTTGTTTCGGGAACTGTATTGTTAGAATTAAGCAGAGTTAAGAGAATATCAAGATTTCATTTTAGAAGATCTGGTTGGTTGCTTGTTGTGTTAATTATGATACTAAGTAGTTTAATTGGAGTTGTATCAAAGAAAGCTATATTAGAAGGGTCAGTTATATCATTTATTTGGAGTATTTATTTTATAATGTTTTTATTCTTTATGTTTTTTTATAAAGTTAGGCATAAAAATGTAAGAAAAATATTAAATCTATCTAAAAAACATGCAATTCCATTGGTTTTTACGGGATTCTTGCTAACTATAGCTGTTGTTCTTCAAATGTATTCATATAAGTTTTTACCAATAGGTAAGGTTGCGGGTATTGGTAGTATAGAGTTGGTTGTTATATTTATGTTGGAGTATATGTTTATTAAAAACAAATTCAATAAGATTAGAGCTCTTTCTGCGGCTATAATATTGTCGGGTATTGCACTGTTAATATTTTAGCTTTCGTATAAATAAAAAGCTTGCATTTTTTTAAAAGTAATGTTATAAAAATAATGTTTGAAAATCCCGAGGAAGATTTGTTCCTCATAAATCACGACATTAAATCGCTATTCTATTAATAAATAGGATGGTTTTTTTATTGTTTAATTTAAATTTAAGAAAGATTTTAATATGATTAAAATACAAGATAGAAGACAAAGAAGAAAAGATAGATCTAGAGCTAACCTTAAGAAAGTTTCTAAAGGTAAAGTAAGACTATCTGTTAATCGTTCATCTAAGCACATTTATGCTCAAATCATTGATGATGTTGCTGGTAAAACTTTAGTTTCAGCTTCATCTCTAGAAAAAGAGTTAAATTTGAAAAATGGTGGTAACAAAATGGCAGCAGAAGCTGTTGGTAAATTAGTTGCTGAAAGAGCTGTTAAAGCTAAAATCTCAGAAGTAGTTTTCGATCGTAGCGGACTATTATTCCATGGAAGAGTTAAAGCTCTTGCAGACGCTGCTCGTGAAGCTGGCTTAAAATTTTAAGGAGCATAAAGATGGCTAGAAATGAAAAAAATACAGAAGTAATTGAAAAATTAGTAAGCATTAACCGTGTTGCTAAAACTGTTAAAGGTGGTAGAAATATGTCTTTCGCTGCTTTAGTTGTTGTTGGTGACGGTAAAGGTAGAGTTGGATACGGTTCTGGTAAAGCAAGAGAAGTTGCTCCAGCAATCCAAAAAGCTACAGAAAATGCTAAAAAAGCAATGGTTAGAGTTCCTCTAAGAGAAGGTAGAACTTTACATCATGATACAATGGGTATCTTTGGTGCTGGTAAAGTATTTATGAGATCTGCTCCTTCAGGTACTGGTATCATCGCTGGTGGTCCTGTTCGTGCTGTTTTCGAAGCTTTAGGTCTACAAGATGTTGTTGCGAAATCTAACGGTAGCTCAAACCCATATAACATGGTTAAAGCTGTTTTTGAAGGTTTCAAAAGAATGTCAAGCCCAAGAAGTGTTGCTGCTAGAAGAGGTATCAAAGTAAGTGAAGTTCTTGGTAAAAATAATGCAGTTGAAGCTGAAGAAGCTTCTGAAAGTGAGGCATAAAAATGGCTAAGAAAACAATTACAGTTAAACAAGTTAAAAGTCCAATTGGTAGAACTAAAGATCAAAGAGCTACTTTGATTGGTTTAAAACTTAACAAAATGCATCGTGTAAGTACTTTGGAAGATACTCCATCTGTTAGAGGTATGATCAATAAAGTTCAACACCTTGTAACTATCGTAGAGGAGAAGTAACATGAGACTTAATGAATTAAGAGATAATCAAGGTGCTAGAAAAAACAGAACTAGAATTGGTAGAGGTATTGGTTCTGGTAAAGGTGGACACACAGTTGGTAAAGGTCAAAAAGGTCAAAAATCAAGATCTGGTGTGTCTATAAATGGTTTTGAAGGTGGTCAAACAAATATGTTCAGAAGACTTGCTAAAAGAGGCTTCTCACCAATCAATAGAACTAGATATGCTGTTGTTAACCTAACTGTTTTACAAGACTTTGTTGACAGAAAGAAAATAAAAGACGGTGCTAAATTAGATGCTAAAGCTCTTAAAGAAGCTGGTATCATCAATAAATTAGAAAACGGCGGTGTTAAAATCCTTGCAAAAGGTGAGCTAAAAGCTAAATTAACACTAGAAGTTCAAAAAGCTTCTGAAGCAGCTGTTAAAGCTGTTGAAAAAGCTGGTGGTAAAATAACAATAGTTGAATTACCAAAAGCAAAAACTGAAAAAGAAGAAGCTAAAAAATAATTTAAGCATTATTTTTTAAGTAAATTAAACCGTCCTATTGTAAAGTAGGGCGGTTTTTTATTGCCTAATAATTTAATATATGTTATAAGTTATGTTAAATGGATGGGTGATAACTGCGGGTACAATTGGGAAACCTAGTGCTTGAGGAAAGTCCGGGCTCCATGGGAATATGATACTGGTTAACGGCCAGCTGGAGTAATCTACGGGAAAGTGCCACAGAGAATAGACTGCCAGCTTTTGTTGGTAATGGTGAAAAGGTGAGGTAAGAGCTCACCGCTGTGCTAGTGATAGTTACAGGCAAGGTAAACCCTATCAGGAGCAAGACCAAATTAACGGGAAAAGATTCGTTCTTTAGGTGTATTCCCACACCTTATAACCGATAGGTAGGTTGCAAGAATTATGCAGTAATGTATAATCTAGATGAATAGTTATCTTTGACAGAACCCGGCTTACAGCCCGTCCATTACTTTTTTATTTATATACTTAGTCTTTTCTCTTGACTTATTCTTAAAAAAAGTATATAAATTAACTCTATTTGAAATAAAACCAAAAGAAAGTTAGAAAAATGAAAGTTGTAAACTCTTTAAAAACTCTAAAGAAAAGAAGTAAAACTTGTAAGCTAATTAGAAGAAAAGGTCAATTAATCGTTATTGATCCTAAAAATCCTAGAAATAAAGCTAAACAAGGAACTAAGAAAAGAAAATAATCTTTTTTTTATTGAATATTTATTTATAAATATAAATCCCATAATTAAATATGGGATTTGTTTTTATATTAAATAGTTTGTATTTGCTTTTTATAAGCCTAATAAATCTTCAGCGAAATCATCAGGATTAAAACTCTGTAAATCATCTATTTGCTCACCAATACCTAAATAATTTATAGGTATGTTTTTAAATTTATCAGCGATAGTAATTGTTACTCCACCTTTAGCTGTCCCGTCTAGTTTATTTAACAGTATGCCGTCTATATTTATACATTTATTAAACTCTTCAATTTGCACAATAGCATTTTGCCCCGTGGTCGCATCTATTGATAGTAAAGTTTTATGGGGTAGCTCTTCATTGTGTTTGCTTAGAACTCTTTGTATTTTTTCTAATTCAGACATTAAATTGGAATTGTTATGTAGTCTTCCAGCTGTATCAATAATTAATACATCAGTGGATTCTTTTTTTGCTGTTTCATAAGCTTCATATACTAGAGATGCAGCATCAGAGCCAATCTCTTTTTTCATAACAGGAATATCAGATCTTTTACCCCATTCTTCAAGTTGTTCTACAGCTGCAGCTCTAAAGGTATCTCCGGCTACTAGCATTACTTTTTTACCTTCATCTTTTAGTTTATTAGCTATTTTTCCTATAGATGTAGTCTTCCCAGAGCCATTAATCCCAATCATTAGTATAACAAAAGGAGATTTGCTTTCATCTATTTCTAAATCTTTAGCTATAGGTTCTAGAATAGTTTTGATTTCATTTGCTAAGAACTTTTTTATTTCTTGTTCGTTTGCTTCTTTGCCAAATTTTATTTTTGCTAAGTTTCCCACAAGTTTTTCTGTAACAGAAAAGCTTACATCTGACATTATTAAGCTATCTTCTAATTCTTCCAGCATTTCTTCATCAACTTTTTTTGATAAAAAGGCTGTTTTTAGATTTTGAGATAATTTGATTGTAGATTTTTCTAGTCCTGCTTTTAGTTTTAGCTTTCTGAACATAGTTCTCCTCTTAACACATTGTTTATGTTTACTTCTAATATTCTTATTTTTTGTATGCTACCAACTTCTGCATCCCCATCAAATACGATTCTAGAGTAGTCATCGGCTCTTGCTATAAATCCACCTTCAATAAGTGCATCTGTAGTTTTCCCAACTCTTGTTTTTAAATAATCAAACATCAGTGAGTGAGCTACTCTTCTTAATCTTTTTGCTCTTTCTTTACGAACTTTTTTTTCTATTTGTTTCATTTTAGCAGCAACAGTGTTTTGTTTTTCAGAGTAAGGGAATACATGTAAAAAAGCTATGTTACCCTTTCTTACCACATCTACAGAGTTTTCAAACATTTCTTCTGTTTCTGTAGGGAAACCAGTTATAATATCTGCTCCAAATGTAGCATCAGGTCTGATTGCTCTTATTTTTTCAATTTTTTCTAATACTTCTTCTTTTGTGTGTCTTCTTGCCATTTTATTTAGTATAGTATTGTCCCCAGATTGTAATGAGAAATGGAAATGAGACATGATTCTATTTTCTTTTTCTATTAGTTGGATAAAGTCATCATCTATATCTGCTATATCTAAAGAGGATAGTCTTAAGCGAGGAACATCACATTTATCCAATACATGCTCTATTAAGTCTTTAAGCTTAGCTCCTTCATAATTATATGAAGATATATTGACTCCAGTTAATACAATCTCATTGTATTTTTTTAGAGCATCAATTTGTTTTACTATATAACTAGGAGGAAATGATATAGCTTTTCCTCTTGCTAATCTTGTAGCACAATATGTACAAGCTTGATCACAGCCGTTTTGTATTTGAACATAAGCTCTTTGTTTATCTGTAAAATTATCTATAATAGGTGGTAGCATATAATCCATGTCTTCAACATAAGATTCTAATGAATCTAAGTTTGACCAAATATTTTCATCTAATTTAGCTATTGCTGGTATTATATAGTCAACTTCAGGCATTTTTTCGTAAGAATCTCTGTTTATTTCAGAAGCACATCCTGTTAAAACTACTTTAAAAGATGGATTTAGTCTTTTTTCTTTTCTTATAAATTGTCTTAATTGTCGTTCTGCTTCGTTAGTAACTCCGCATGAATTTATTACCAAGAGATCAAAATCTATATCTTTTATGTGCTGTTTTATTATCTCTCCTTCAAGAGTGTTTAATCTACACCCGAAAGATACTACCTTTAAATTGCCTTTTTTCATAATTTCCTTTTCGTTAAATGGTTGTTTTTTGTACTTTTTTATTATTTGCAAAAAAAATAGCATTTTTTTTAAAAAAATACTAGCTTTTTTTTTAAAATTGAGTTATAGTCTTTCTCAAATGGCATTAATGGCCTCGTGGCGGAATTGGTAGACGCCCACGACTTAAAATCGTGTGTCCTTTGGACGTGCCGGTTCAAGTCCGGCCGAGGCCACCATTTCTTTTTATTAAAAGGGTGGATACTTATGACTGATAATCATGAAAGACAAATTACAGAAACTTTAGAACTAGGCCTTACTGTCGGCTGTGTTATTCAGGATGCCAGAAAAAGACAAAAAATCAAATTAAAAACAATCTCAGAAGATCTTAAGATAAGTGTTAAATATCTTGAAGGTATTGAGCATGATGATTACTCTAAATTTCCTGGTGATGCATATATGACAGGATTTGTTAAAAATTATGCAAATTATTTAGGGTTAGATGGTGATGATGTTGTTAAGCAGCTAATAAAAGAGCAATTCTCTAATAAAAAAGCTCATGTCTTTAATAGAATGGGGCAAGAAATAGAGCCAATTAAGAAGAAAAAGCCTGTTTATGAAAAACTTATACATCAAGAAAATGGTGATTTTAGTAATCTAGGATTAATTGTTTTAGCTGTAATTATAACTCTTATAGTAATTTTATTTTCAGTGTTTAATAAAACCGCAGATGTTGTGGAGTATAATACTTCATCAATTGTATCAGAGGAAGAGGTTATTGAATCCAATGATATGCCTGTTGTTATTGATAACAAAGTAGATTTTATTGAGGAAGATTCTTTAGAAGTTGAAAAAATGCCCGAGGAGGTTGAAGAAGTTGTTGAGGTCGAAAAGACAATGCTTAATCCTCATCAAATAAGTATAGAAGAAATAGTAATGCAAGAGCCTTCTGTTTATGGTCAAAGGTTTATTAAAGATTCTCTGCTAACTATATCTTTAGATGATACATCATGGATTGATGTTTACGACAATGATGAAAGAAAAAGTGTATTTGTTGGTACTTTTTATAAAAATGATAAAATTATTGTTCCAAATAAAAAAGATTTGATATTAAATGCAGGTAATGCTGGTGGAGTTTCTTTGATTTACAAAGGGAAGCAGCTAAAATCTTTAGGTGAAAATGGAGAAGCTACAGGTTACATTTCTCTTTCTAATAGAAACCTAAGAAAAGAAAGATATAGAAAAGTTAATAAAGAAGATTAATAAGTATATTTTCCCTTGATTTTATTATTAATTTTTGATATAAATCTCTATTATGAAGTTACAAGAAAAATTAGATCCAATCTTACACAGATACGAAGAGCTCAATGCAAAGTTGGCTGACTCTAGTAATCTGGATGGTAAAGAATTAGTCGCTCTTTCTAAAGAGCATTCAAGCCTTAGCTCTGTAGTTGAAAAAATACAAGCATATCAATCATCTTTAAGTGAAATTGAAGACTTGAAGTCTATGCTGGAAGATCCAGAAATGAAAGATATGGCTCATTCAGAGTTAATTGATTTGCAAAAAAGAATACCTGAAATGGAAAAAGATATTCAGATTGCTCTTATCCCAAAAGATGAAGCGGATGAAAAAAATGCTATTCTTGAGGTTAGAGCAGGAACAGGTGGGGATGAGGCTGCTTTATTTGCTGCCGAATTATTCCATATGTATCAAAATTTTGCTAGAACTCAAGGTTGGAAGTTTGAAGTTATGGAAATTTCTGAAACAGGAATAGGGGGCTTCAAAGAAGCAACAGCCAATATTTCTGGAACAGATGTGTTTGCTAAGCTTAAGTATGAATCAGGAGTGCATCGTGTTCAAAGAGTCCCTAAAACAGAAAGTGGCGGGAGAGTGCATACTTCTGCTGCTACAGTAGCTGTTTTGCCAGAAGCAGAAGATGTTGATATTCATATAGAAGATAAAGATTTAAGAATCGATACTTATAGAGCCTCTGGTCCAGGAGGTCAGTGTGTTAATACAACAGATAGTGCTGTTAGAATTACTCATATACCTACAGGCATTGTAGTTTCTCAACAAGATGAAAAGTCTCAACACAAAAATAGAGCTAAAGGTATGAAGATTCTAAGAGCTAGATTATATGACCATCAAAGAGCTATTGCTGATGCTGAAAGATCTGCAAATAGAAAGTCTCAGGTTGGTTCTGGAGATAGATCTGAAAGAATTAGAACTTATAATTTCCCTCAAGGTAGAGTCTCAGACCATAGAATCAATTTAACCCTATATAAATTAGATAAATTTATGATGGGTGATGAAGAAGTAGTGTTAGAGATTGTTAACTCGTTAATAGCTGCTGATGAAGCAGAAAAATTAACAGCTATGCTAGAAGAAAAATAGAAAGAAATATAATGTCAAAATATTTATTGGAAAAAGCAAATGGTCAACCTGCTGTTATAATGCAGGTTCTGCCTAATTTAGAACAGGGTGGAGTAGAAAGAGGTACTGCAGATGTATCTAAAGCTATAACAAAAGCTGGAGGTAAATCTATTGTTGTGTCAAATGGTGGCAAGATAGCAGATGAGATTATGATAGCTAAGGCTCATCATATTAAACTTCCTGTTCATACAAAAAATGTTTTTAAAATGATTTCAAATGTTTTTGCTCTAAAAAAACTTATAAAAGAGTATGATGTTGATATAGTTCATGCTAGAAGTAGAGCTCCTGCTTGGTCTTGTTACTTTGCTTGTAAAAAATCTACAGCTAAATTTGTAACAACTTTTCATGCTAAATATAAATTTTCAAATCGCATAAAGAGAAAATATAACTCTGTTATGGCAAAAGGAGATAGAGTAGTTTCTATATCAAAATTTATCAAGAAATATATAAATGAAAATTATGCTTTAGATAACTCTAAGATTGATGTTGTAATTAGAGGAGTTGAATTAGAAAAATTCAATCCAGAAAAAGTTACTAATGAAACTATGTCGAAGATTATCAATGATTGGCATATTCCAGAAGGTAATCCTGTTGTGCTTTGCCCAGGTAGATTATCTAAAATTAAAGGGCAAAAAACTCTTATTGAAGCCGCTAAGATTCTTAAAGATAGAGGAATAAATGATGTATCTTATGTTTTTTTAGGATCTGATCAAGGGAGAGTTGAATACTCACAAATGCTTTTAGATGAGATTGCAAAAAATGATTTAAAAGATAATTTCTATATGATAAGTGGAACAAATGATATGCCTACAGCTTATACAATATCTGATGTTGTAGCTTGCCTTTCAGTTGTAGAGGAAGGTTTCGGTAGAGTTCCAATTGAAGCTTTTGCTATGGGGAGACCTGTTATAGCAACCAAATTGGGAGGCTTTTTAGAAACTGTTGTTGATGGTAAAGTCGGAGCTTTAATAGATAAAGAAGATTCTAAGGCTTTGGCTGATAATATAGAAAAATATTTGAAAATGACTGCAAGACAAAAAACTATGTTTGCAAATAAGGCTAAAAAACATGTTAAAGAGAATTTTTCATCAGATGTTATGATAAAATCTTTATTTTCTGTTTATAACTCATTATTAGAGGATGAATAATTACTTTATGAAAGAATACAAAAATATTTTAATAATTAAGCTTTCTGCTTTCGGAGATTTTTTATTTGCTTTAGGTGATATGAAGTATATAAGAGAGAGGTATCCTAATGCTAGAATTACTTTATTAACTACTAAACCTTTTAAGGAAATGGCTAAGAAAACAGGCTATTTTGATAGAATTATAATAGATGATAGAGTGAAGAAAAAAGACATTAATAAGAAAAACTTAAAGAAGATATTTGAGTTTTATAAAAGACTGAGATACAGATTCAAAAGTATAGATCTTGTTGCTGATATGCAATGTAATGATAGGATGAAGTTTTATTATTGGTTACTATTTCCTCTAAAAAAGCCAGACTGGTGCAGGTTTACTAAAATGAAATTTAGAATATTTAATGTATATCCTAAAAGAAAACTTTTGCCTAATAAAGAGAAACCTAATCTAGATTGGTTAAATGAAGATATTAATAAATTTAATTTACCAGAAAAATATGTTTTAATAGTTGCTGGTTGTTCTGCACATAGACCTTTAAAAAGATGGTCTTCTTTATCTTATGCTAGACTGGCAAATATGTTGTATGCTAAACATGGCTATACTCCTGTTCTAATAGGAACAAAAGCAGAGAAAAAAGAGAACTCAGAGATAATGAATCACTGTTCAATGGCTATAGATTTAACTTCTAAAACAAATATATTCGAGCTTGGAGAGATTTGTAAAAAGGCTTCTTTATGTGTATCTAATGATACAGGTCCAGCTATTATGTCAGGTGTTGCTAATTGCCCTACATTAGTTTTATATGCTTCTACAGAATCAAACGAAGCATCTTTGCCTCCGGGAGATAAAGTAGATTTTATGAAAGTCGAGCATTTAAAAGATTTAACTCCTGAAGATGTTTATAAAAAATTAAATAAAATCAAGTTTATTAAATAGTATTAATAAATATGATTATTAAAAAAGCTCCTTTTTAGGAGCTTTTTATTTAAAAATATTCTTTTACCCAAGTAGCAGGTCTTAGGTTCTTATATAACAGCTTTTTCCACCATATGTTCTTTTTCTTCCCTAGGGCATCTTTATGACCACCCCATATTCCAGCGATAGCATCATCAACTTTAGGTGAGCCGTGAAATGCTAATATTTTAGCTCCTTCAGGTAACTTAGGAGAAATAAATCTTCTTAATATACCTATTGGTAAGCAATGGAAACGAAAGCTTTTACACCATTTTTCTGGCCAAAAATTAAGATTACCGTATTTTTCAATAACTTTACTAGATAGGTATTCTTGAGAAGCTGTATAGAACTTATCTATACATTCTTTATGATTCTTTTCAAAATATGATTTGATATATCCTAATGTCCCCACTTTCCAAGAGTAACAAGATGCTTGTCCAACATGGGTTCCATTTGTATGCCAATCATTTATTATGTAGAATTCATCTTTTTTAGGTAAAGTGAAAAAATCGTCAATATTATCTGTTATAACCATATCTAAATCAAAGAATAGAACTCTTTGTCCATTTAAATCTCCTAGATTATCATCACAAAGCCCAGCTTCTTTTCTATAGGCATACTTACAATCTGCTAATTTCATATTCATTTTAGGTAACGGCTTAACAATGATGTTTTTATCTAGCCCTTTTTTCTTTTCTGTAAAACAATAAAAGTTTACATCAAATGTAGTGTTCTTTTTTACCATGTTATATAATCTATTAACTTCTTCAGCTTTATATGCTGTTCCCCATTTAATAGTTATCACATTAACTTTTTTCTTTTTAGGCATAATAATTTGTCCTTTTATATAAAAAAAGCTCTATATTTAATTATAGAGCTTTAAATTTTCTTTTATTTTACTCATCACCTAAGCAGATGTCAAGAGCTCTAGCAGTTCTAACTCCTAGACCATCAGTTTTTACTGCACCATATTCTTCAATTCCATCGTTTAAATCAATAGATACAGCTTCACCAGCTTGCCATGCAACCATTTTGTTGTTTTCACCTTTGGCAATCATATCAACAGCTTTAGCACCAAATGCACAAGCAATTAATCTATCTTTAGCACCTGGAGCACAACCTCTTTGCATTGCACCAAGAACAGTTTCTCTTGTTTCTAGTCCTGTTCTTTCTTCTATTTCATTTCTGATGTGTTTTGCAACTCCGCCAAATCTTGGAATACCATCTTGCATTTTAGCAACTTCAGCACCAGATAAATCTTTAATAGCTTCAGAAACAACTACAAGAGCATAATTTCTTCCAGAATCGTGAACAGATTTAATTTTATTAATTACATTATCAATATGATAAGGTATTTCAGGTATAAGAATTACATCTGCACCAGCTGCTATACCAGTGTTCAGAGCAATATTACCAGCTCCTCTACCCATAACTTCTAGCACTTGAACTCTTTTATGAGATTTTGCTGTAGGAAGTAAGTCATCAACAGCCTTAGTAGCTAGAGAAACAGCTGAATCAAAACCAATGCAATATTCTGTATTGCTTACATCGTTATCGATTGTTTTTGGAATACCAATGAATTTAAATCCACATAATTTAGCTAAGTTAGATATAATTGCGAAACTTCCGTCTCCACCAACACCAATAACATAGTCTAATTTAAATTTTTGCACCATATCTTTTAGTTCACCAGATCTATCTTTGATAGTTCCGTCAGGCATATGGAAAGCAAGAGTGTTTTCTAAAACACCTTTGTTTGTAGATCCTAAGAATGTTCCTCCTAATCTCATTAACACACCATCAGCGAAGTGATCTTCTGTTAGTTGATAGATTCTTCCTTCAACAAATCCAGTTGTTGAGTCTTCTATACCGTACACTTCCCAACCTTTTTTGTTAGCAGCTAAAAATACAGCTCTGATAGCTGCATTTAAACCAGGACAGTCTCCTCCACTAGTGAGGATACCAATTCTTTTCATTTCTGACATATATTTATTTCCTTTTATTTATTTATCTATATAAAACTATGCACAAAAAATAATATAGAAATACACTTTTGTCAATTAAAAATATTGAAAAAAAAAGAAAAAAGTTGTATAAGTTATTTATTATGAATAAAGATAAGTTTTCACCGTTAGCAGAGAGATTAAGACCTGAAACATTAGATGAAGTTTTAGGGCAAAATCATATACTAGGAGATAATAAGGCTCTTAGAGTTATGTTAGATAATAATAAGCTTATATCTTTAATACTTTGGGGACCTGCTGGTTGTGGTAAAACCACTATAGCTAGATTGCTGGCAAGTAAAGTAGGATTGCATTTTGAGACTATGTCTGCAGTTTTATCTGGAGTTAAAGAGGTTAGGGCAGCTCTTAATCAGGCTGAAATAAGAAGAGAACAAGGGAAAGGTACTCTTTTATTTATTGATGAAATACACAGGTTTAATAAATCTCAACAAGATGCCTTTTTACATGCAGTCGAAAGCGGTACTATAGTTTTGGTTGGTGCTACCACAGAGAATCCATCTTTTGAAGTTAATTCTGCTCTTTTATCTAGATGTAGAGTATTTCCTATTAAATCTTTAGATAAAGATAGTTTGTTAGAAATAATTTCTAGAGCAGAAAGACTTGAAGATAAAAAGATAAATCTTACAGAAGAAGCTAGAGATATGGTTGTTTCTATGGCTCATAACGACGGTAGGTTCTTGTTAAATATGTTAGAAATATTATTTTCTATTGATACAGATAAAGAATTAACAGAAAAAGATATTCAAAATATATTAAACAAAAAGCACACTAATCATGATAAAGCAGGAGAGCAACATTATAATCTTATATCTGCTTTTCAAAAATCAATAAGAGGATCTGATGTGGATGCTGCTATGTATTATTTTGCTAGAATGGTTGCTGCTGGAGAAGATATGAGATATGTTGCCAGAAGACTAATAATCATTGCTAGTGAAGATATTGGGAATGCTGATCCGCAAGGTATATTGATAGCCTCAGCTGCAGCGGAGGCTTACTCAAAAATAGGAAGCCCTCAGGGGGAAATATGTTTAGCACAGGCTGTTAGTTATTTAGCTACAGCTCCTAAATCTAATGCTTCTTATTCTGCTTATAATTCAGCTTTGTCTCTAGCAAAACAAACATCTAATTTAAATCCTCCGATGCATATATTAAATGCTCCTACAAAAATGATGAAAGATATGGGGTATAACGATGGTTATAAATACGATCATGATTACCCTCATGCCTTTTCAGGACAAGAATTCTTTCCAGAGGAAATTAAAGGTACAGAATTATATATTCCTAACTCTAGAGGGTTTGAAAGAGAAATTGAGAAAAGATTAGAGTTCTGGAAAAAAATCAAAAATTTTAAATAAATTGTTAGGCAAAAATTTAACCCCATTCTTGTACATATCGGTACTACAATGGGGTTTGAATCTTTTGAAATAAAAATTAAATATAATTTTATTCTGTTGGATCTGTGAAAATCATTCCTAATGCATGCTTGTATATATCAAGTAATTCTTCTTGCATAATTCTATCTTCAGCATCCATTTTTCTTAATTTTATAACTTGCTTCATTATTTTTGTATCAAAGCCTTCTGATTTAGCTTCTTTGAATACTTCTTTAATATCTTCAGCAATTTCTTTTTTATTTTCTTCTAACCTTTCAACTCTTTCAATGTAAGATCTAAGTCTTGCTTTTGAAGCATCAGAGTTTGCAGTAACATTATCCATTTTTTTACCTTTCTGTTTATTATTTTTTAACTGACATACAGTTAAAAAACAAAACTCATGTTGTTTTAATTAGTTTGTATAAAAATATTCTTTTACAATTAAATATTTACGATATGCATCATATTTGTTTCACCAGTGTCTTCTACAGGGTAACTAGCGGTGATAACAACATTCTCTCCTTCTTCTGCATACTTATATCTCTTAACAATTTTTAGAGCTTCTTCTTCCATTTTCTTAAAGCTATCAACTTTATCGAATATAAATGATTGAACACCGTAAACCAACATAAGTTTTCTAGCAACTTTAGCATCTGTTGTTACTGATATAATAGGCACAGGAGGTCTTTCTCTTGCTATTCTTAGTGTTGTGAAACCAGAAACTGTGAATGTTGCTACAACAGAGCTGTTTAATCCTACAGTTGTTTGATATGCTGCGAAAGCAATAGCATCTGCTCTAGAGTGATCTGGAGTTAAACAATGCTCTTTTTGTTCTTGCATATATAAAGAATCTGTTTCAACTCTTTTAGCTATTTTTTGCATCATTTGTACTGCATCAGTAGGGAAGTTACCAGAAGCTGTTTCCGCAGATAGCATAACAGCATCAGCTCCGTCATAAACGGCGGTTGCTACATCAGTTGCTTCAGCACGAGTAGGTACTGGTCTTTCAGTCATTGATTCTAACATTTGAGTTGCTACAATAACAGGTTTGCCAGCTTTTCTAGCTTTTGTAATCACTTTCTTTTGAACTACAGGAACATTTTCTGCTGGAATTTCAACACCTAAATCTCCACGAGCAAGCATAATACCATCTGATACTTCTATGATCTCGTCTAAATGAGTTAATGCAGATGGTTTTTCAATTTTTGATATAATTGGAGCTCTGCCTTTAATGATTTCTTTTGCATATTCTACATCTTGTTTTGTTTGAACAAAAGAAAGAGCTACCCAATCCACTCCCATATTAAGAGCATATTCTAAATCTTTTTTATCTTTTTCTGTTAGAGCATTAACTGGAATTATTGTTTCTGGAATATTAACACCTTTTTTATCTGAAATTTTTCCGCCTACAATTACTTCTGTCAATAAGTGTGTATCACTTTTTGATTTAACTTTAAGTCTTATATTGCCGTCGTCAACTAATAGGCAAGTATCAACTTCTACAGCTTTAATAATTTCTGGATGAGGAAGCTTAACTCTTGTGTTATCACCTTCTTCATCTTTTAGATCAAATGTAAATTCTTGCCCAACTTGTAATAACTCACACTGATTTTTGAAAGTTCCAACTCTTATTTTTGGTCCTTGCATATCTGCAAAAACACATATTGGAGTATTATGTTTTTCTTCTATTTGTCTTATGTAGTCATATCTTTGTTGGTGTTCTGGATATGTTGCATGAGAAAAATTTAATCTGAAAACATCTGCACCAGCTAAGAAAATATTTTCAATCTCTTCATAAGTAGATGATGATGGTCCTAGAGTTGCTATAATTTTTGTTTGTCTTTTTGTTGTTTTACTTCTATTTTTACTAGAATTCATTAGAATTCGCTCCTTTATTTATTTACTTTTTTCTTTTTAAAATCTAGAGATACTATCTCTGCAGGCTTGAAGTTATCTTCTTCTAAAAGAGAGGCTTTGTTTATTTCAGCTTCTCCCATTATTTCTTCAGCTTCACCTTCACTTAGATGTTGAAATTGTAGTACGAACTCTACAGAAGGGTCGGCAAAAACTACAATAGAATTAAAAGGAACAACTAAAGTTTCATTTACTCCGTTAAAACCTAGAGTTACAGAGAACTGAGATGCATCAACTTGTAAATCATAAAATTGATGTTGTAGAACTATTGTCATCTCATCTGGGTACTTGTTTTTTAAAGTTTCTGATATTGAAACATCTTTAGCATTGGTTTTAAAAGTTATAAAAAAATGATGAGAGCCCATAAGCCCATCTTTTTCAACCTTTTTCAAACTTTCTCTAACAACAGCTTTTAAAGATTTTTCAACCATTTTGCCGTATCCCATTAAATCTTCAATTTCTTCCATTTTATTTATTCCTTATTAATTTTATGTATATAGTTATCTTATACATAAAAGTTAAATTTTTATCAACATAAAAATTGTGTTTTTTTCAATTAATTCAATAAATAAAAAAAAGAGATAAATTTATATCTCTTTTTTATAATTAATAACTACAGGTTATTATTTTCTTAGTATCAGTTTGCTTAGATCTCTTTAATTTCTTTCTCCTTCCATCTGAAGTAATTTCTTCAGCTATATCGTGAAACTTGTTTTTATCAAATTCACTATCTCTTTCCATAATAGAAACTAAAAAATATAGTTCAACAGGTGATGAGCATTTTTTCATAGCTTTTTCCGCATAATCATTTATTTTAAAATCTTCACAATTCATTAGTTCCATAAAAGTTTCTATTAGAACATCAGATTCTGTAAGCTCAATAGCTAAATCTGCTATTTCATTTACCTTAAAGTCATCACATTGATTAAGAGTATCTATTAAATCCGGTATTAGTCTAGGATATGAATTTTTCAAAAAAGTATCAGCAAAGTAATTCATTTTTACACCATTGTTGATTAAAGTTTTTGCTAAGTGTGCTTGAAAAGCTTTGCTTTGATTTTCTATTTGCTCATCTATAGATTTTTTCAAATCGTGTATTCCACTCATTTTTTCTCTATCATCAGATAATATATGAATTCGGTTTAACCTTCTTCTTACATTTTGAATCATTTTGTTTTTTGACATATTACATCCTTTATTTAAAGAAATAATATATCATAAAAACAAGAGGAAAGCAATAAAAGTTTTAATTTTTTACACTTAGTATTAATGTCTTTGAAATTTTGTTGATATCCTCTTTTTTATTTGCATAAATAGTAGCTATTGGTTTTATGTTTTTACCTATTTTTTCTCCAATTTGGCAAAAGTTTTCAAACCCAACAGAAGAGTCTATATCTTGTTCTGGATCTGTTCTTCCGCCACCTAACTCTATTAAAGCAATTCCTATTGCATGAGTATCTATTTTTTTAACTCTACCTGTTTTTTGAGGGTATATATCTTTTTTATATTTAGCTATTTTTAAATCTTTTTTAGATAGGTTTTTGGGTCCTCCCATGGCAGAAACCATTTCTTGGAACTTATTTAATGCTTCGCCATTGTGAATTACTTTATAAATTGCTTCTTTAGCATGCTTTCTATTTTTATAAATGTTACCTAATAGCAACATTTCTACAGCTAGTTTCTCAGTTACTTTATATAACTTTTTATCATAATTCCCTTCTAAGAAATCAATTGCCTCAATTACTTCAAGAGAGTTTCCGACATTTCTCCCTAATACTGAATTCATATCTGTTAGTATAGCTTTTATTTTTAGATTTGCTCCTTTTCCTACAGACTCTATATATTTAGCAAGCTTTTTTGCTTTTCTTTTATTTTCCATAAAAGCTCCATTGCCAAATTTGACATCCATAACTAAGCCTTCTAATCCGGCAGCAAGTTTTTTAGATAATATAGATGCGGTTATTAAGTCCATAGACTCAACTGTTCCAGAGATATCTCTTATTGCATACATTTTTTTATCTGCAGGAGCTATATCTTTTGTTGCTCCCATGATTCCACAACCGACATTCTTTATTACTTTTTTAAATTGTTTCTCATTAGGGTAGCAGTTATATCCTGGAATTGATTCTAGTTTATCTATAGTTCCTCCGGTATGACCTAAGCCTCTGCCAGCAATCATAGGGTTGCATATTCCTAAACATGCAACTATAGGAGCTAACATTAGTGATACTTTATCTCCAACTCCACCTGTAGAGTGCTTGTCTATAATTGGTTTTTTCAAATTTAAATCTTTATAGCTTAAAACTTTACCAGAGTTAGCCATTGCCATGGTTAAATTAACTCTTTCTTCTTTTGAAAGCTTGTTTAATAATACTTCCATGGTAAATGCCGCTATCTGAGCATCGTCAGCTGTATTTGATATTATATCATCTATAAATTCTTGTATATCTTCTTTTGAGAGTTTTTGTTTTTTTCTTTTCTTTATTATAATTTCTTGTGGAAGCATTGTGTTTTACCTATACATTAATTAAGTTTTTAATTATTAATATAATTTATAGACTAATATATTTTTAAAATCAAGAACAATTGTCGAACCTGCGGTTCTCGTCACGACCGACCAGACCACAAAAAAAACAACCCAAAAGGGTTGCTTTTTTATGGAGGTGCGGACCTAGGACTTCTTTTATTCAATGCTTCGCATTTCTAAAAGTTGCAATTTCTAACATTTCGTGCGGACTCTGTCCTGCGAAATGAAGAACAATTGTCGAACCTGCGGTTCTCGTCACGACCGACCAGACCACAAAAAAACAACCCAAAAGGGTTGCTTTTTTATGGAGGCGCGGACCGGACTCGAACCGGTGTACAAGGTTTTGCAGACCTCTGCGTAGCCTCTCCGCCACCGCGCCTTTTTTCAAGAACTATTTTATACCTTATATTTTAAAATTTATCAAGCTTTTTTTCAAATTTTATCTCAATTTCTTCTAAAGACTTGCTTAACTTATGACTCCAATTCCTATGTTCATGAGTTGTTCCCGGTAAATTTAACTGTTCTAGTTCATCTGTAAAATCATCAATGTATAGTAAGCTAATGCATGATTTTGAATTTATTATCATATTATTAAAGATAGATTTTAATTCTTTTTTGTCATTTGTATTATGCTTTTCTAACAAGTGTTTAATTGCTGTTTGTCTTGCTAGTTTCTCTGACTTATATTGTGATTTGTTTAAAATTCCTAAATTATACTGAATATCTAAATCATGATTTCTTATATAGCCTTCAACAGTTGCTGTATCGTGAGTATGTATTGTAGATATTGATAATTTTTCATATTCTTCTTCTGGATTTTTGAAATCTCTATTTTCATCCAATTCAAAATATAACTCTTTAGTTGTTAATATCTTTTCTTCTTTTAACCTTTCTCTAAAACCTTCTGCTACAGTTCCTAAGTCTTCTGCTATTACAATACATTTGTTCAGGTGGCTTTCTAAAGCTATTATACCTAGAATCTCATCAATATTATAATACACATAAGAGCCTATCATATCATTATGCTTTTTACTAATGTTCCAATATAATCTCAGAATATGCATTGCATGATCTATTCTTATTGCTCCAAAATGTTTCATGTTCTTTTTAAGTAAATCTATATATACTTTATAAGCAGATTTTCTTAGTTCAATGGGGTTATAAGGAGGGAAGCCCCAACTTTGTCCTTGTATATTCATTTCATCTGGCGGAGCTCCGACTTCTGCATTAAAAACAAAACTCTTAGAGTAATACCAGGCTTCAAAGCTATGATGTCCAGCTCCTAGAGCTAAATCATTACACAAACCAATACTCATGTTTAACTCTTGAGTTAATTTATAATTATCTTCTAACTGCTGAGAAGCTATATATTGTAAAAACTTATGAAAATCTATTTCTGATTTGTTTTTTGATATAAACTCTTTTATAGCTTTAGTATTGGGCTTTTGATACTCTTTAGGCCAGTCTCTCCAAGATATTTTGTCATGTTTTTCATATAATGTACAAAAACAAGCAAAACTTTCTAGCATTTTATTACTCTTTTTGAACTGAATAAAAGATTTATCTGAAGTGAATTTTTTAAAGTATTTTTTTAAAAGTGGAATTTTATATTCTATAACCTGATTATAATCTACATAGCTTCCTAAATTAAGGTTGTTTTTTATTTTTATCCCTAATTGCTTTAAATCAATATATAAAGGGTTTAAAAATAATCTGCTTAAAGGATAGTAGGGACTTTGATTGTCATCTGTTAAAATGGATGTATAATGACTTGGTTGAGTTAATAATATGTTTCCTCCAGCGATTTTTGTTTTCTTTAAGATTTTGCTTAAGTCTGAAAAATCTCCAATACCTTGAGAATTCTTAGAGTGTAAAGAATATAAATGACAAGCTATTCCTATATTTTTACCATTTTCTATATCTTCTGGTAAATAGCTAAACTCTGGAGCTATCACCAATGTTGATTTATGTTTTTTATTATTTATAACTAGTTCTATAGAGTGGTATCCTATATCTAAATGAGGAATATCAAAATAGTGCTTATGGTATATATCTTTGCCAATTAGCCTATATTCAGAGCTTTTGCCTGGCCAGCTTACAGGGTAGGGAGTCTTGTTGATATAAAGCTGTGCTTGATTATAGTCGAAATTTACTTTTTCATAAAAGTAGATTCTAAACTCTGATTTGTTTTCTCTTATTACATATATTGGCTCAAGAGGGGTAAGCCAAACCTTGTTTTGTAGTTTCTCTAACTCTTCCTGAATATTATTTTCTTTTAAACCAAAAATATTTAAAAATTTAACTTTATAATCATGACTCAAAGTATGATGCCCCCCCATTGCATCATAGTAATCAGAATCTATATTAAAAAAATCAAAAGCTGTTTTCATATCTTTTTCATTACTCATTATATATTCTCCTATTTAATTTTTATTACTACGATACTTCTATTTCTTACTAATACAGAAGATGATATGTTTAATATTTTTTTATTGAAACTATCTTTTGAATAGGTATCTAGTATAATCTTGCCTGATACTGTATAAGGTAGTTTAAATTCAATATCTTCTGTATGAGAATTGAATAAAAATATAAACTTATTATCTGTTATTAGATTTAGATGTTTTACATAAGGTGTATCCCAACATTCATCAGTCATTTCATCTCCAGTCGATGAATACCACTTAGCATTATTTGGTGTTAGAAAGTCGTTGTTTATTAATTTTCCATTTATTTTTCTGAATTTTATTATATTTTTAATAAAATTATAAAATTCGCAATCTTGTTTTTTAACTTCATCCCAATTTATCCATCCAATTGCATTATCTTGACAATAAGCATTGTTATTTCCTGATTGAGAGTTCCCAACTTCATCTCCAGAGAGTATCATAGGGACACCTTTTGATAGTATGTTTGTAGTTATTAAATTCTTCTTTTGTCTAAGCCTTAACTTATTTATTTCTTTATTAGAAGTCTTGCCTTCTATTCCATAATTGCATGATAGGTTATAGTTATTTCCATCGCGATTTTCTTCAAGGTTTGCATCATTATGTTTATCGTTGTACGATACTAAATCCTCAAGAGTAAAACCATCATGTGAAGTTATAAAGTTAATTGAAGACAATGCTCCATGCTCATGATTTTTAAAGATATTTTCGCTACCTGAAATGTTTTTAGCAAAGTTTTTTACCTCGCATTCATCACCTTTCCAGAATGCTCTAGCACCGTTTCTGAATGAGTCGTTCCATTCGCAGAATTTACTCTTAAATCTACCTAGTTGATACCCGTTAGGTCCTATGTCCCAAGGCTCCGCTATAAGCTTTAAATTAGCTAGTTTTTTATTGCTCGCAATTTCTGTTAAGAGTCTAGATTTATCAAGGGTTCCTAAATCTCTTAATAAAGTAGTAGCTAAATCAAATCTAAAACCATCTATTTTGCATTCTTCTGAAAAGTATAAAATACTATCAATAACTATTTTTAAGCCTATTTCACTATCAATATTGAAGCTATTTCCACAACCGGTATGGTTTTCATAATTACATGCAATAGCATCTTTAGCTAGTATATAATAAGAGGGGTTATCTATACCTTTAAAAGAGTAGGTGGCTCCTTCATCATTTCCTTCACATGTATGATTGTAAACTACATCCATTATTACTTCTAAGCCATTTTCATGATATTTCTTTACCATATACTTAAACTCATTTAGTGTTCCGTAATCATTATGTATGGAGAAGTAGTTAAGAGGACTGTATCCCCAATAATTAGATAGTTTTTTGTCTATGAGAAATTCTTCTGATATAAATTTTTGTATAGGCATAACCTCTATAGCTGTTATTCCAAGATCCTTAAGGTGTTTTATAATAGAGTCATGACACATTCCTAAAAACTTTCCTTTGTGTTCTTTAGGAACATCTGGATGTAGCATTGTCATGCCTTTAATATGAGATTCATATATTATTGTATCTTTTAATGGTGTTTGAGGTTTTAAAACTTCTTCCCAATCAAAATTTGTATCAATAACTACAGATTTAGGTATATTGTTTTTATTATCTGTATCATTGTTATCCTTATTATCAGGAGTATGAACTATCTCTCCATATAGCTCTTTTGCATATGGGTCTATAAGTAATTTATTAAAGTTAAATCTTAATCCTTTTTCAGGTAAATATTGACCTTTTGCTCTGTATCCATATAACTGACCAGCTTTAATGCCTTCTACAAATATATGAAATACATGACCTGTTTTATGGAGCTTAATCTTATGAGTTTCTTTCTCTTCCGAGAATAAGCATAAATACACTTCTTGAGCTGTTTTTGAAGCTATAGAAAAGTTAACACCATTCCTTTTTATGCTTGCTCCTAAAGGAGAAGTCTCACCTCTTAAAGTTTTTATTTTGTTTAATGATACCATAAAACAGAATTAACACTTATTATTTGAAAAAACAAGAGAAAAATATTCTTGCAATTTAACTCATAGTTGTATAATATTGAGTAACTAAACTTATAATTGTATTTTAAGGAGTAAAAATATGACTACAGAAGCTCATCCAATTGATATACATGTTGGGCAAAATATTAGAAAAAGAAGAGTTAGTCTAGGTATTTCTCAGTCGGAATTAGCTAGCTATTTAGGAATAACTTTTCAACAAGTTCAGAAGTATGAAACAGGTAAAAACAGAATAGGAGCAAGCAGACTTTATGAAATGTCTGTTATGTTAGATACTACAGTTTCTTTCTTTTTCAAAGATTTACCAAGAAATTACAATAAAAGAAGGCTGTGTGATGATAATGACAGTTATGATTGTGATGAAAATGAAGTTATGAATAGAGAAGCTTTAGATCTAGTGAAAGCATATAGAAAAATTTTAGATCCTAATCTTAGAAAGAAAATGCTAGATACTATTAAGTATATAGCTACTACATTTGATTTTGAGGTTGAGGATACAAAAGAGGAAGAGTTAAATTAAAATATGGCTACTAAAAAACTAACTCCAATGATGGCTCAGTATTTAGAAGTAAAAGAGAGACATGAAGATTGTCTGCTTTTTTATAGAATGGGTGATTTTTACGAATTATTTATGGACGATGCAATAATAGCATCTAAAGTGCTAGATATTACTTTAACAAAAAGAGGCAAAACAGATGGACAAGATATACCAATGTGTGGAGTACCGTTCCATGCTTATGAAAGTTATTTAGCTAAATTAACAAAGCATGGTTATAAAGTTGCAATATGTGAGCAGGTTGAATCAGTGGCAGAGGCTAAAAAAAGAGGCTCTTCAGCTATTGTTAAAAGAGATGTTGTCAGAATTGTTACTCCAGGGACTATTACAGAGGATAATCTATTAAACTCTGATAGTAATAACTATTTAGCAAGTATTGTTTGTTTAAATAACTCTGAATATGCTTGTGCATGGATGGATATATCAACAGGGGATTTTTTTGTTTGTGATATATATGAAAGAGATATTGATGCAAACTTAGCGAGGATTAATCCAAGCGAAATTTTATTGCCTAATAGAATTTATGAAGATGATGAGTTATATGAAACATTTAATTTTTGGAAAGATAACATAACAGTACAAAGTGATGCAAGGTTCGAGTTCTTAAATGCCAAAAAGAATTTATTAGAATACTATAGCATATCAGATGTGGATGCTCTGGGAACTTTTTCAAATGCTGAGATCACAGCTTGTGGAGTATTAATTGATTATATTAACCTAACACAAAAAGGTACTGCAAAGCATATATCAAAGCCGAGCAAAGTTTTTGCTAGTGGTTATTTAGAAATGGACTCATCAACAAGAAGAAATTTAGAAATTACTCAAACACTATCTGGTAATTATAAAGGCTCTTTGTTATCTGCTTTGAAAAAGACAAAAACAGCAGTAGGGACAAGGCTTTTAGTAGAAAGATTATCTAATCCATCTATAGATAAAGTTGAAATTAGAGATAGGCTTGATGTTATAGATTTCTTCTTGAATAATATGAAATATGCTTATGAAGTTACAGATATTCTAAAAGGCTTGCCAGATTTAGAAAGAGCTATAGGTAGATTAGCTGTAGGTAGAGGAGGTCCTAGAGACTTACAAGCATTAAAAATAGGATTAGAAAAAGTAGCTATTGTTAAAAATTATATGCATAATGGGCTAGATCAATCAATATGCTTAATTGACATAACAAGAAATTTTGGACAACATACTATATTGATTGATATGTTAACTAGAGCTCTAAAGCCAGAACTACCTATGTTATCAAGAGATGGTGGTTTTATTGCTAAAGGATATGATGCAGGATTTGATGAGCTTGTGAGGCTTAGAGATGAAAGCAGAGCTATGATAAATGATTTGCAAAGACAATATTCTCTAAGAACTAAAATTGATAAGTTAAAAATAAAGCATAATAATGTGCTTGGTTATTTTATAGAGGTTACAGCAAAAAATGCTGATGCTCTTATGGAAGATGAATTATTTATTCATAGGCAAACAATGGCTAATGCAGTTAGGTTTACCACTGTAGAGCTTTCTGATTTGCAAACTAAGATTATTGATGCAAAAGAGAAATCTTTAGCAATTGAGCTTAAAATTTATGATGAGTTAGTTGCTAGAGTTCTAAAAGATAAAGATCATATCTTAAAAGCATCTAATTCTTTTGCTAAAGTTGATTTATCATCATCTTTTGCAATTTTTGCTAAAGAAAACTCATATTGTCGTCCAATTATAACAGATGACTATGTGTTTGATGTTAAATCTGCAAGGCATCCTGTTGTTGAAGAGTCTTTAAAATCTCAAAATCAAGATTTTATATCTAATGATTGTAACTTGGAAGAGGACAGTAATTTATGGTTGTTAACTGGTCCTAATATGGCGGGTAAATCTACTTTCTTAAGACAAAATGCAATACTTGTTATTATGGCTCAAGCTGGTTTGTATTTGCCAGCAGAGAGTGCAACTATTGGTATAGTTGACAAAGTCTTTTCTAGAGTTGGAGCCTCAGATGATTTATCAAAAGGTAAATCAACATTCATGGTTGAAATGGTAGAGACTGCAGCTATTTTAAACAGAGCAACGAATAGATCTTTTGTAATCTTAGATGAAATAGGTCGAGGGACAGCTACTTTTGATGGATTAGCTATAGCTTGGGCATGTGTTGAATACTTACACGAAGTTTCAAATTGTAGAACATTATTTGCTACTCATTATCATGAATTGACATATTTAAAAGGTCAACTAAATAAACTTTCATGTCATACAATGGATGTAAAAGAGTGGGAAGAAAATGTCATATTCTTACATTCTGTCGTTGCAGGAGAAGCAAAAGGCTCATTTGGTATTCATGTTGCTCAATTAGCTGGAGTTCCTAAATCTGTAATTCAAAGAGCAAAAGATGTTCTTAAGGTGCTTGAAAAGGATGAAAGATCTGGAGCTATTGAAAGATTAGAAGATGATTTACCATTATTTTCATCAGCTCCTGAAATTATGGATAATCATCCAGTAGTAGATGCTCTAAATGAGATAAAAGTTGATGATTTATCTCCAAGAGAAGCTCTAGATCAGTTGTATAAATTAGTTGAATTAGCAAAAAATTAATATTTAAATATTTTTTTTCTTGAGAAGGAAATATTTTTATGGCATTATCTTACTATATATAAGGAGTAAGATTATGCCAATTAACTTTTTGAAATTTATATCAAATTTTAAGAAAAAAAAGAAGTATGTGTGTAATGAGAATGAAGTAAAAAATGTTCTAAAAAGAATTATATCTGTCATGCCTTTAACAGATACTAAAGAAGTTAATTTCAAAATTAATGGAATAAGCATTAATATTAAAGCTGAAGATATTTGGCAGAATGTTATAAATAATATGCAGAATCGGGAGGGTAGCCCTTCGGAATTTGTTTATAAACAGTATAGAAAACAAAAAGTTGTTGAAAGAGCAAAAAGAATGAAAAGAAAAAAGGCTATTTCAAGTTGGGAAGGAAGATTGGCTGCTCACAATGAAAAAATAAAAAAAGGAATTCAAGCTAAAAAAAATGATAATCCTCCTACAGGGAGCTTAAATGTTACTTAAAAAGCTTCTTAATGTAATATTGCCTGCAACTTGTATATCTTGTCAAACTAGATTATTTGATTTAAATAGTGGTGTTTGCATAGATTGTTGGAAAGAACTAGACTTTATCGACGAACCAATGTGTAATAAATGTGGTACACCATTTGATTTTGCTGTTCAAGATGATAGTTTGTGTGCGGAGTGCTTATCAGAAGTTCAATGTTTTGAAAAGATGAGAAATGTATTTGTCTATAATGATAAAGCAAAACAAATAATACTTTCTTTAAAGTATGGAGATAGAACTGATACTGTGAAGGTGCTATCTGATTTTATGATAAGAGCTGGTAGAGACATTTTAAAGGAAATTGATGTTATAATTCCAGTGCCTTTGCATAGAAAAAGGCTTTTTGTAAGAAAATATAATCAATCAGCATTGTTAGCAAAAACTATAGCTAAAAAAGCTAATAAAAAGTTTATAGCAGATGCTTTAATTAGAGTTAAACATACAAAGCCTCAAGGCCATTTTAGCAGGTCTATAAGGAAAAATAACTTAAAAGGTGCTTTTGAAGCTAATGCAAAATATGATTTAAATAATAAAAATATCTTACTTATAGATGATGTTATTACTACTGGAGCTACGATTAATAATTGTATAAAAGCTATGCATAAACAGCATAAAAAAGGGTGTAAAGTTTATGTTTTAGGCTTGGCTAAAGTTTTATTAAAATAGAATTTTATTCTTGATTTCTTTTAAAAATAAATTTAAATATATATTGCTTATAAATTTAATATGTGATACAAAAAAATATGATTAAATTGAAAGCTAAAACAAAAGAAGATTTAAAAGTTATTGCATCTCTAATACAAGATGCGATATTACCAATAGGGGATTTTGCTTATATAAAGCAGGAAAATAAAGTTATGTTTGCTTTAAATAGGTACTGTTGGGAAGTTAATGACAAAAAGCAAAGATCTAATTCAGTGTTTTCAATTCTTAATGCTAATGCTATGCAAACAAAAAATATTGATATAACAGATAGAAAGCAAAAGCTTTCATTGTTAGATATATGTTTTGAGAATGGATACATTATCATTATTTTTTCAGATAATAAAAAACTAAGAATATCTGTTTCAGATATAGAAATATCTTTAGTAGATGTTGATGATCCTTGGGGAGTAGAAGAAACTCCTAATCATTATTAATTTTAGATTTTAGTATAAATGTATTTATAATTGTTGAGGCATTTAATAAAGAGTTATCTTCAAATGCCATTTTAAACAATTCTTGAACAGGAATTACACAAGTTTCAATGTATTCATGTTGTCCAATTTCTCCAGTTGTTGCTAAAACTTTAGATGAATCAACTTCCGCTAAAAAATAGTACATCTTTTCATTTGATGCTCCAGCAGTAGTATATATTGAATTAGAGTAAGTTTGTTCAATATTTAAAGCCTCTAACCCAGTTTCTTCATATAGTTCTCTTGTGGCACTTTGCAAAGGGTCTTCTCCCTCATCAATCATGCCTGCGGGAAATTCTAGGGAAGGGGAGTGTCCTCCATCAACAACATTAGCAATTCTTATTTGATTTATCATTACTACACATTCTCTTTTTTTGTCGTATGGAACAATGGCAACAGCATTGCCTCTGAACATGCATTGTCTTTGATATTGTATTGTATTGCCATCGGCTAAAGGTTGCTCAAGAGTATATTTATCGACTTTTAAAAAGCCTGTGTTTAATAATTCTTCTTGATTTATAACCTTAACTTTCATCAAATATCCTCATTTTTCCTTTTTTATCTAAACCAATTCTGATGTTTCCAGATTTTATGCCCTCTAAATACTTGCCAAATACATTGTATCTCCAGCCATGCATACAAGGGTTTTCAGGAGAAGGATTTTTTGAGGCTAAATCTGCTAAATTATCTCCAGTAGCAATAACCTTGCCTGCAACTTCTAAATCATCAGAAACTAAAGTTAAAACCAGCTTTAACATGTGTTCTAAAGGCTTTATAGTTTTTTTTCTTCTTTGAATTGTAGGATAATTTTTTTCCTTGGTCTTTTTACCTCTTTTTAATGCATTTAATAGTTTTGTTGCATATTCTTCTTTTATCCTGCAAGAGTTTTTGATCTCATCAACAGTTGGAGACTCCATAAGAGATATTTTAATAATACCCTCATCAGTTATAACAAATGTTTTAGGGATATTATTTTTTATTGCTATTTTTTCTCTTGTACTTGCTAGCTCTTTTAATATTGCTAGATAGCTAGGAGTTTTAGCTCTTGTTTTTAATTTTTTCCAACATTCAGAAGGGTTTGGCTTAAAGTTCTTTTTATTAGATAAAGCTAATAAATCATCTTCTATCCAAGATTTTCTATTGTTTTTTTCTATTTTTCTTTTTAGATAAAAATATATTTCTGGCAGATATTCAACATCTTGTATAGCATACCTAACCTGTTTTTTATTTAAAGGTCTTTTAGTCCAATCAGAAGACTGATATTGTTTTTCTAAATTCTTATTACATATTTTTTCTGCTAAACTAGCATATCCAACACAGTCTGGGAAACCGCAAACTGTAGCAGCTATTTGAGTATCAAATATATTGCTAGGCACTTTACCAGAGTCATTAAAGAATATTTCTAAATCTTGTTTTGCAGCATGAAATATTTTAACTATTTTTGGAGTATTATTAATTAATCTATAAAAAGGTTTTAAATCTTTTAGAGACATTGGATCAATAGCAACACATCTTTTGCCATTATTAACCTGTATTAGGCATAATATAGCTCTGTATGTGCTTCTTCTGATAAACTCTGTGTCTATAGCTAAGTATGATGATTTTCTGCATTCTTTGCAAAACTTTTTTAGCTCGTCTGTTTTTGTAATAATATCCATATGAGCCAAAGGATACATTCTTTAAAGGCAAATGTAAAGTAAAAACTTGCACAAATAATCTTTTTAATTTATAACTATTAACAGTTATGATAAAAATAGAAACAAATATATTTGAAGAAAATAAATGGAAAGATTTTGACATAGATAATATGGCTAAGATAGCTGTTGATCTAGTTGAAAAGTCTCATGAGTTTAACTCTGATAAAGAGATAAGTATAGTTTTCACAAACAATCATAAGGTTCATGAGTTAAATAGAGACTATAGAGGTAAAGATAAAAGCACTAATATTTTAACTTTTGCATTTAATGATGATGGTTCAGATAATTATATTCTAGGTGAATTATTTTTGGCATTTGATGTTATAGATGTTGAAGCAAATGAACAAGGGAAAACTTTTTATAATCATTGTATGCATATATTAATACATGGTATTTTACATCTAATAGGTTACGACCATATATACGATGATGAAGCAGAAGATATGGAAAGTTTAGAAATAGAGCTTTTATCAAAAATAAATATTGAAAATCCGTATAAATTGTTGTAGATTGTTAAAGTTATGATTACAAAGAATACTATTAAAGAAGAAGTTGACAGTAGTGTTAACCAGAATGAGCTCTTAATTATAGATAATGTTTTAGATTTAAAAAATTTGAAAGCTATTGATATAATGATACCTAGAGCTGATATTGTAGGTATAGATAAAAATGAATCTCATAGGAAAGTTTTAGAGAAAGTTAAAAGAAATCCTCATTTTATTTACCCTGTATATAAAGACTCTCTTGATGAGATATTGGGTATGGTTAGATTAAATGAGCTTCTAATTCACATGATTCATACTAAAAAACTAAAAATTACTGATGTAATGATAGACTGTGTATTTATATCTCCAGCTATGCCTGTACTAGACTTGCTATTAAAAATGAGAACAGAGAATATTAAAACAGCTTTGGTTGTTGATGAATTTGGTGGTATTGATGGGTTGATTTCAGCTGCTGATATCATGGAAGAAATTGTTGGTGAAATTAAAGGAGTTTCCAACCAAGATGTAATGCAGGGTATTAATAGACACAAAAATGGTACTATTACTTTGGATGCGAGAATAGAACTTGAGGATCTGCAAAAAGAAATAGGTATAATCTTAACAGATGATGATGATATTGATACGGTTGGTGGAGTGATTGTTGATGAAATTGGAAGAATCCCTGTAAAGGGAGAGTTAATATCTTTGAATAGCGGAGTTGTTTTTGAAATATTAGAGGCTAATCCTAGAACTATTAAAACGGTTAAGATTAAAGAAATTATCACAGAAGAAGAGTAAACAAATGTTTAAAATTAATAAAAAGCTATTCTTAACGAAAAATAGATATCTTTTGTCTTTAGTTTTAGGTGCTTTATCTGCTTTAGCAATGCCTCCGTATTGTGCTTTCCCTATATTATTTTTCTCTTTTCCAACTCTTTTATACTTATTTAAGACTTCTATAAACAATAAAACAGCTTTCTTAAGTGGGTTTTTGTTTGGAATGGGGTATTTTACTTTTGGCTTATACTGGATATCTAATGCTATTGCTAATGATTTTCCATACTTGTTGCCATTAGCTTTATTGGGGATTCCTGCTTTACTATCGATTTATATAGGGGCGGTTGGATATATAACAAAATTTATATCCAATAAAACATCTAACGATTTTATTTTGATGTTATCTTTTGCAGTTACTTATTTTATATTTGAGTTTTTAAGAGGGATTCTTTTATCAGGTTTTCCTTGGAATCTAACTGCTTATACTTGGGAGAATTACCTTTCTATTTTTCAGAATATTAACTTTTTAGGAGTGTATGGATTTTCTTTTTTAAGCATATTAATATTCTCAACACCTTATTTATTCTTTAATAAGAGTAAGTTTAAATTAGCGGTATTAATTAATGCGATATCTGTTATTACAATTGTATTTTTATTTATTATTGGTGATAAAAAAATAGAAAATGATGAGTTAGTATATAAACCATTTAATAAAAATATATTATTTATTCAGCCATCTTTATCATTAGAAATATCTAATTTAGATTCTATGAAAACTTTTGATGAATATTATTTAATGACTAAAGAGGCGATAACTAAAGAAGATTCTATTGATGCTATTGTATGGGGAGAAACAGCTATACCTTTTGCGATAAACAATTATCCAGAATATCTATCTCTTTTGTCTGATATAATACCAGAGGGTGTAGTTTTAATGACAGGTAGTATCAGAGAAGAAGAAGGTAAATATTATAATTCTATAGTTGTTATAAACTCAGATGGTGAAATAATAGCAGATTATGATAAATCTCACTTGGTTCCATTTGGAGAGTATATGCCATTTGATAAATATATTGATATAGAGAAAATCGTAGGGTTTAATTTTATGTTCTCAAAAGGCAGTGGGGTAAAAACTGTTAAAGTTGAAGGGATACCATCATTTTCTCCTTTAGTTTGTTACGAAATGATTTTTCCAAATAAAGTTATAAATAAGTCTTCAAAACCAGAGTTTTTATTCAATGTATCAAATGATACCTTTTACGGTATATCATCAGGTCCTTATCAACACTTTGGTATAGCTAAATCTCAAGCAATAGCAACGGGCTTACCAGTCGTTAGAGTAGGGAATTACGGTATTTCCGCTATTATTAATAAGAATGGTAAAATAATAGATTCTTTAAATTTGTCAGATAAAGGATATAAGGTTATAGCTTTTTAATTTAAATGCTTGTAAATGAAAAATTAGCTTTTTCAGCATTTTGAGAACCTCTTGTCTTTAGTCTTATATCATAATTATTTATATTTATACTCTTTCTAGAGTTATCAGTTTGTCTATAATTATCATTAGACTTCATTGTATTTAATTCACAATCTCTTATGTCATAAGTGATTGTTTTATGTAAAAATCTATAATCTATGATAGAAGATACTTCAGATTTTTTTAAATATGACTTTGGTAAATTATTTAATATTTCTTTCTGCTCTTGACTTTCAAAGTTTTGTATCAAATACATTAAATCCTCAAAAATATGGTACTTATCTTCTTTACTTTCATTAATGAAACTTTTTTGAACTTGAGGGAGAGTCATAGCATATCCTATAACCATCTCTGGTATCATGTTAATCATATATTTAAAACTTTTAGTAACAAACTCTCCAGGTAATATATCTTCAATTAAATCCATAGATTGTCTATATGATAAGCTTTTGTTTTTATTTACATTGTTCATTATCGCAAATAAACAAGAGAATCTGCCGTTTTTTAAATCGTCTTTTAGTCTTCTCATAATACCTTTGTTTTCAGGTAATCGATAACTAATAGTACTTTCAGAATGTTTTATTATATCTCTCGCACTTTCTCTGTTAAATTCACCAGCTAAAGCACTTAAGTTATCTAATAGCTCATCGCCATAGCCTTCAATGTTTAATTTATTAATAATTGATATTAAAAGTTCTGGTTCTTTGTATTCATCATCTGAATCATTGATTTCTCTTCTTTCATCATATAAGGCTGATTGCATACCTTCTGTTCTTAATAAATGAGGCATGTATTGAGGATGTATCATTTTTATAAAAAAATTAGGGTCTTGATAAATCAGGTTGTCCCCCACATAGGTGTCTAAGATTTCTTTATCTATGGAGTCATAAAAACACTCATTTAATTCATTTATTAAGTATAAAAACTCATCTTCAATATTGCTTGGTAACATATTCTCAGATTTTATCATTTTTCCCCCATAAAAATCCTTGGTAACAATGCAAATCATTGTTTTATTTATTATAATTGCCGTATCTTTAACTTCTTGTAGCATAAAATAACACAAAAAGCAATAAAAAAGATAAGAAAGTTAATAATTTGTGTTTTATATGTTTTGAGAGAAAAAAAGGTGAGAACTTTATAATTCTCACCTTAAAATTAATTTAATTAATTATTAAATTATTATTTTTTTGAATTTAGAGCATTGTCTAAGATATCACCAAATGATGAAGTAAATTCTTCATTTTTTGTGTACTCAGCAATAGCTTCTTTTTCAGCAGCTATTTCAAGAGCTCTAACTGATAGAGTAACTTGTCTTGAGCTTCTGTCTATAGAAATAACTTTAGCTTCAATCTCGTCACCTTCGTTGTATTTTGTTACATCTTGGTCAGCTTTAGCTTTAGCTAAATCTGTAACTTTAACAAAACCGTGAAGTTCTTCATTGATTTCAACTTCAACACCTTCTTCTAATACTTTAGAGATTTTACCTTTTACAGCAGAACCTTTTTTAATGCCTTTTAGAGAAGATTCGAAAGTATCTTCAGTAAGTTGTTTAATACCTAAAGAGATTCTTTCTTTTTCTATATTAACATCTAAGATTCTAGCTTTAACGATATCACCTTTTTTGTATTCTTTAACAGCTTCTTCACCTGAGATATCCCAAGATATGTCTGATAAATGAACCATTCCATCAATTTCTTCGTTTAAACCGATGAATAGACCGAATTCTGTGATGTTTTTAACTGGACCTTCAATTACTTCTCCATCAGGGTGCTCATTATGGAAGCTTTCCCATGGGTTTGGAGTACATTGTTTTAGTCCTAAAGAAATTCTTTGTTTTTCTTCATCAACTTCTAGGATCATAGCATCAACTTCTTGAGAAGTAGATACTACTTTAGCAGGGTTGATATTTTTCTTTGTCCAAGAAATTTCAGAAACATGAGTTAGACCTTCAAGACCTTTTTCAAGTTCTATGAATGCACCGTAATCAGTAATGTTTGTAACTTTACCTTTTACAACTTGTCCAACTTTATATCTTTTTGAAACATCAATCCATGGGTTTTCTTCTAATTGTTTCATTCCCAAAGATATTCTGTTAGTTTCTTTATTAAACTTAGTGATTTTTACATCAATAGTTTGACCGATTTGTAAAGCTTCTGAAGGGTGATTGATTCTGCTCCATGAGATATCAGTTACATGAAGTAGTCCATCAATACCACCAAGATCGATAAATGCACCATAATCTGTGATGTTTTTAACGATACCTTTAACAACTTGACCTTCTTCCATTTTTGAAAGTAGTTCAGCTCTTGTTTCTTCTTGGTTTTCTTCTAAGATAGCTCTTCTAGAAACAACAATATTTCCTCTTTGTTTGTCCATTTTCACGATTGCGAATGGTTGAGGGTTGTTCATTAGTGGAGTAGCATCTTTGATAGGTCTTACATCAATTTGAGAACCTGGCAAGAATGCAACTGTTCCCATAACATCAACAGCAAAACCACCACGGATTTTATTGAAGATTGTTCCAACAACATGTTCACCATTGTTGTAAAGTTTTTCTAGTTCAACCCAAGCTTCTTCTCTAACAGCTTTTTCACGGCTAAGAACAGCAGAACCATTTTTGCTTTCAACTCTTTCGATGTAAACATCTACTTGATCTCCAACAGTTAGGTCTTTAGCTGAAGCATTGAATTCTTTCAGAGGCACTTTACCTTCTGATTTCAGTCCAACATCAATTGTAGCGAAGTCGCTATCTAGTTCAATGATAGTTCCTTTAACAACTGATCCTTCAAATTTTGTATCTTTACCGATAGTTTCGTTTAATAAATCTTCGAAGCTTTCGTTTAGTATGAATTCTTCTGTTTCTTTTTTTGTCATAATTTTTATGATTTCCTTTTTTTGCTCCTGTTTTCGGAGCGGTAATAGGCCGTTAAGACCCCGACTACGGGCATAATCCTAAACTAACCAGTTCTTCTAAAAAGAAGAGCTTATTTTATAACAGTTTTTTTTATAAAAAGCAAGTTTTTTAGTTTAATATAGGTTATTTATACAAACATCTAAAGGAAAGTCTATTTTGTTTATGCCTTTAATATCTGGTCTCTCAATTTTTGGAGCTTGATTTAGTAATTCATTAAAAGAACATGCTCTTTTAATTAATAAAGAGTTTGATAAAGCTCTAGTGGTTAATTCTCTTCCATAGTTGCTATTCATACATTCTTTTGAGGCTTGATCAAAATCTTTACTCTTTATGCATCTTATCATGTTTTTAAAAGTTAATAGACTGCCAATTCCCATATTGTAGCACATATCTGTTAATGCCATTTTCACACTATCTGGAGCATTTTTATAAAATGAATATTTGGACAAATATCTCTTGCTATCGTTTAATCTTTTAAATAATAGCATTTCAGCTTGAGCTTTTTTAATTTTTTTAGGATTTTTAGTATTTATATTAATTATTTTCATCTCTTCTTTTGTTAAAGGGAGTTTAGTTCCATATCCTATAGTTGGGGCTTTTTTATAACACATATATACATCGCTTCTAAATTCTTCGCAATGTTTTATCTTGTCTGCATTGTATGCTCTTAAAATTTCAGTAGTTAAATTAATTCTTTCTATTTTGAAGTATTTTTCATAAACGGCTTTGCCACCATATATAAAAGATATGGCAATAGCACCAGAAACACTAGCTTTTAATAAATTTTTTTTTGAAAGTTTCATTTTTATACCTTGTTATTTTACGAGCTTATTTTATATTCTCTTTACATTTATTGATTGCTTCAAGTATTGATAAGTTACTTGTGTCAATAATTATTGCATCTTCAGCTGGCTTTAAAGGAGCATCTTTTCTATTTGAATCTCTCTCATCTCTTTCTCTAATATCATTTAATACTGTTTCAAATGCAATATTTTCACCTTTTTCAAGCAATTCTTTATGTCTTCTTTCTGCTCTAACTTCAGCTGATGCTGTTACAAATAATTTAAAATCTGCAGTAGGGCATATAACAGTACCTATATCTCTTCCGTCTAATATGCTTCCATTTTTATCTAAAGGAGGGTTTTTAGCAAAATTAATCTGGCATTCAAAAAGAGCTTTTCTAACTTCAGTTATCGCTGCGATTTTAGAAACAGCGATTCCAACTTCAGCTGTTCTCAAATTTGGAGAGTTTAAAACATCAAAAGATATCTCATTTCCTAGCATGCTAGCATATTTTCCTGCTTCTTCTGCATTTTCAATATTCGCATTGTTCTCCAGCATTGAGTATGCAACGGCTCTATAAAGAGCTCCTGTATCCATATATGCTAAGTTTAAATCTTTTGCTAATGCTTTGCTTACTGTGCCTTTTCCCGCACCCGCAGGACCGTCGATTGCTATAACCATTTTACTATTCATGCTTATCTCCTTGAATTTAGCTATATTGTATAATTAAAATTAAAGTAAAAATCAACAAAAAAAGACCTGAAAAGGTCTTTTTTTATGTGTTTTGAGGTGTATCTGGTTTTTTCCCTTTGTATTTAGGGTGCAATGAAGGGTAGCCTGCTATTTTATTCATTCTTTTACCTGCTTCTTGGAACTCTTTGAGAACTTTTGGATCATCAAGGTCAATAAATGGTTTGCCCGTTTGCACTGTATCTGAAGAAAAAATTACAATTTCATCTTTTGTTTTTTCTGACATGTTCTTTTCCTTTAAATTTTAGTTAAGTGCTTTTTTAATTTGGTTGATATAACCCCGCTTGTTTACTTGGTGTAGAAGATTTATGTTGTTTGTTATCTTGCCTGCTCCAATTTAAAACAGGTCTGTAAAGAGGATGTCTCTTAATTTTTTCATCAACTCCAGCTGCTCCAATAGCTTTATTTTTATTAATTTCTTTTGTCATTATTTTTTCTCCTTATTAATTAGTTATAAAAAAAACTCTGCTTTTTAATCAGCAGAGTTTTTAAATTGAAATTTTTAATTACTTATTCAACACAAAACTCTGCTTTCCTAAGAAGCAGTAGAAGGTTGTTAAGAAGTAAGTAATTTTTTGTCATAATTTTTTATTCGTTCCTATTTTTGAATTTCTTGAAAAGAATATATCATAAGTTTTTTAAAAAATCAAGGGGTTTTTATTTAAAAATCCAATCATATCTTGTAGATAGCTTTGTTAAGATTTCACAACCATTTGTGTTAGCACAAGATCCTAACTCATCAACAGATTGATTTTCTCCTAATACTTCTAAAAAATCTCCTTGCTTTATTTCTTCATTTTTTAAGTTACTAATATCTACGGTTGCAACATCCATAGATATTAACCCTATTATAGGAAGTTTCTGCCCTTTGAAATATAAAAACCCATTATTAGAGTGTCCTCTTAGAAGAGAATCAGCATATCCTATATTGACAATAGCTATTTTACCATTCTTTTTAGCTTTATATGTCCCTAGATAACCAATTTTTTGACCTTTTTTCACTTCTTTTATTTGTAAAACATTTGCTTTTAAGCTTATAGCTGATTTTAGTTCATTGTTTTCATTATATAATGGAGATAAACCATAAAAAGTTCTTCCAGCTCTAACCATATCTAAATGATATTTTTTATTTCTAAATATACCTCCAGAGTTAGCGATAGATAATTTAGTTCCTTTAGGAAAGTATTTTACTAATCGTCTAAATTCTTTGTATTCTCTTTCACAAGCAGATGAATCCTCAATATTGGCTGAAGAGAAATGAGACATAACATAAGCTATGTTTAGCTCTTCAAATATATTTTGATTTCTTAAAGATTTAATTTTTTCTTCATCAATTCCTAACCTAGACAATCCTGTATCTAAATGTATAACACAAGGTTTGTTTTTAGCTACTTTATGCCATAGGATAATATCCTCAGGAGTATTTAATACAGGAATAAAAGCTTTTCTAATTATGTTTTTATAATTATCTTCTGCAAAGTCATATAGTATATATATGTTTGCCTTTTTAAACTTTAGAGATCTTTTTATATTTTTAGCCTCTTTAAAATGAGCTACAAAAAAGTCTCTAATTCCTTCTTGGTAAAGTAGTGGAGCAATTTTTTGACCTCCAACACCATAAGCATTTGCTTTAATAACAGCTGATATTTTAGCTTTTTTAGAAGTTTTCTTTTTTATAACAGATGTATTATATCTTATAGCATTCTTATCTATTATTATTTTTGAGTTATGTGTCATAGGAATTAAAAATATACCATAGTATAGAAAAAGGCAATAAAAAACTTGTTTTATAGTGTTTTTAAATGTATAGTTTCTTTATGAAGATAAAGTTTGACAAAGATTTAATTAAAAGATTCTCTCAAATAAGTTCTCCAAGAAGAGAGCCTTCAATTAATGTTTTTAATAAGAATACTAAAACTCTAATATTTGTCGCAGCAAAACATGGGGAAAATGCTAAAACTTTTTCTTTAATTGATAAAGCTTTTAAAGAGTTTAAGATTGATAAGGTTATAATAGAAAGAGATAAAAGTTTTAAACCTTTTATTAAAAAAATATTAGATAAAAAACAAAAATGTTCAGAGTTTTCTTATGCTATAAATAAATGTGGAGGGAGAGGGATAGTTTTTGGTGAGCCTTGTTTTGATGAACAAATATCAGAGTTAATAAAGTTGGGTTATGAAAAAATAGATATAGCTTTTTATTATTACTTAAGGTATTTGAATAATTTTAAGATAGAAAAATATAAAGATAATTTTATAAAAAGAGCAAAAGCTTATAAAGATGATAAATTTTATTTATATAGGATTAAAATTTTAAATTTAGATAAAGATGAAATATCTTTTGATAAATTCAAAAATTGGTTTAAGTCTAAATATAAAAAAGATTTAAGTTATGATAATTATAAATCAAATATGACCGCTCCATTTGACAGAGATGAAATTTCAACAATATCAGGAGATTTAACAAAAATCCGAGACAAAAAAGTTTTAGATGAAATTGAGGATATTTTTATCTCGGAGGATGTTGTTCTAGTTGTTTATGGGATGAGTCATTACGATACTCTAGAACATAGTATAAAAAACTCTATGAATTTAGTTTAAGCAAAATCTTTTGGCTTTTTTTACTTTTTTAGAAGTTTTATTCTTTATAACAGGTGTATTATATCTTATTGTATGATCTGAGAGAAAAAATATTGTTAATAAAACTTGATTTTAGAGTATAAAAATGTTAATAAAATAAAATCTATTTTATAAATTAGAAAGGTTTAAGAATGGCATTAGAAACAAAAGATATAAAGAAGATTGCTAAGCTTGCTAGAATAGAGATAAAAGAAGAACAGTTAGATGAGTATAAAGATGACTTATCAACTATTTTAGAACTAGCAGAACAATTAGCTGAAGTTAATACAGATGGAGTTGAACCAATGACATCAACTTATGATATGGTTTTAAGACAGAGAGAAGATGTTATTAACGATGGGAATTATCCTGAAAAAGTGTTATCAAATGCAACAGAGGCGGAAGAGGGATTCTTCACTGTTCCTAAAGTAGTGGAGTAAAAAGATATGAAATTAAATGAACTAACAATGATTGATGCTCTAAAAGGGCTAGAAAACAAAGATTTTACAGCTGTTGAACTAGTTAAAGCTTATTTTGATGCTATGGATGCTACAAAAGAGTTAAATTCTTACATAACAGAAACTAGAGATGTAGCTTTAAAACAAGCAGAAGAATCAGATAAAAGAAGAGCTGAAGGTAAAGCTTTGCCAATGGATGGTTTGCCAATAGCAATGAAAGATTTATTCTGCACAAAAGGTATTAAAACAACAGCAGCATCAAGAATGCTAGAGAATTTTGTTCCTGAATATGAATCAACAGTATCTCAAAATCTTGCTGATGCCGGTGTGGTTTTATTAGGAAAAGTTTCTAATGATGAATATGCTATGGGAGGATCAAATAAGACTTCTTATTTTGGACCAGTTATGAACCCATGGAAAGATAAAACAAGAACAGATGCTCATATTGTCCCAGGAGGATCATCAGGTGGTTCTGCGGCAGCAGTTGCTTCTTTCGCAGCAATTGGAGCTACAGGAACTGATACAGGTGGCTCAATTAGACAACCTGCATCATTTACAGGTATTGTGGGAATGAAACCAACATATGGTAGATGTTCAAGGTGGGGAGTTGTAGCTTTTGCTAGTTCTCTTGATCAATCAGGTGCAATGTGTAGAACAGTTGCTGACACAGCTTTAATGCTAGAGAACATGATGGGGTTTGATCCAAAGGACTCTACATCAGTTAACTTGCCAGTTCCAAACTTATCTGCTATGATAGGGCAAGATATAGCTGGAATGAAAATTGGTATTCCAGCTGAATACAGAAGTGATAATATGTCAACTGAAATTAAATCAGCATGGGATAAAGCAGCAGAGTTATTAAAAAAACAAGGTGCGGAAATAATAGATATTTCTTTACCTCATACTAAATATGCTGTTTCAACATATTATATCGTAGCTCCAGCTGAAGCCTCAGCTAACTTAGCTAGATATGATGGTGTTAGATATGGACACAGAACCGAAGAGAAAGTTTCTTCTCTGGATGATATGTATGCAAAAACTAGAGCAGAAGGCTTTGGTGAAGAAGTAAGAAGAAGAATATTGGTTGGAACATATGTTCTTTCTGCAGGATATTATGATGCTTACTATACAAAAGCTCAAAAAGTTAGAACTCTTATATCTCAAGACTTTAAAGAAGCATTTGAGAAAGTAGATGCTATATTAACTCCAGTTACTCCAACAACAGCATATGCAATTGAAGATGAGTTGTCTCCAGTTGAAATGTATATGGGGGATGTATTTACAATTCCTACATCAATGGCTGGTTTGCCAGGTATTTCAGTTCCAGTTGCTAAAGCAGAGAATGGATTACCAATTGGTGTTCAATTAATAGGTAAAGCTTTTGATGAAGAAACAGTTATAAAAGTAGCAGATGCTCTTGAAAGAGTAGCAGGCTTTGAATTAACTCCAGATATAAGAGGGTAATATGAAACATTTAGAAATAGTTAATGATATAATTAAGAAATATCCAAAAGCTAAAACTGTATTTTTATGCGGGTCTTTTGCAAGTGGATTAGAAACAAAAGCTTCTGATATAGATATACAAATAATTATGTCAGATAAAGATTTACCTAAAGCATATAGAAAAAGTTTTTATTATAAAGATTTCCCTGTTGAATTATTCTTTAATTCTGAAAAAAGCCTTAATTTATGGTTTGAAAGAGCTAGGAACTTGGGGACCGGTGGAGCTTTATATATGTTAGGTTTTGCTAAACCTATGATAGAAAACAAAGTAAGTAAAAGAATACAGAACAAAGCTAAGAAACTTCTTAAAAAAGGTCCTAAAGTATTGTCTAAACAAGAAATATACACTTATAAACATATAATAGCTGATGCTAGAGATGATGTTATTGGTGCAAAGAATGAAAGTGATTTTTATACTTCTCTTAGTTTGTTGTATGGGACTCTTTCTGATTTTTATTTAAGATATAACAAAATGTGGTCAACTACTAGAGTTGAAAAACATAGATTAAGAGCTTTAAATAAGCAAGATGAAAAAATGTATAAAGAATTTAGTAAAGTTTTTCACACATCATTTAAAAATAAAGAAATAAAAGAAGTGGTTAAGCTTACTAATAAGATTTTATCTTTAACAGGAGATTCTAGTTGGGAAACTAAAAAGGTTATAGCACCTTTTTATAAAAAATAAAAGAAAGCAAACAAATGATAAGAAAAATTATCAAAAGGAAAATTACATGCATTAAATACTCTCCCTTTGTGGGAGAGTCCAAGAGAGCAAGTTCCCTGAGCTTGTCGAAGGGCGAAGCTCGATTGGGTGAGGGGTGCAATATAAGTGTTTAGTTCTATCTTTTCAATTATGCAACCCTCCCCACATCTGCTCGCAGATTTGACCCTACCACAAGGGGAGGGTATATATGGTTAATAGCTCTATATATGATAATCCTTGTCATACTCAAATAAAAGAAAATATCAAAACATTTTCAAGAAATATGAGAAAGGCATCAACAAAAGAAGAAATTATATTGTGGAAGTTTATTAGAAATAAACAATTGGGAGTTAAATTTCGTAGACAGTATGTCTTAGACAATAAATACATTGTTGACTTTATTTGTTTAGAAAGAAAGTTGATTATAGAATTAGATGGTAGCCAACATTGTGGTAGCGAAAAGGACAAACAAAGGGATAAAGATTTGAGAGATCGTGATTTTAAAGTTTTAAGATTTTGGAACAACGATATATTAGAAAATATTGAGGGTTGCATTGAAAGAATAAATGATGTAATATGCAATGAAAATTGCACCCCTCCCCGAAACTAGCAAAACTAGTTTCGACCCTCCCACAGGGGGAGAGTATTAAAAAAAAGAGGTAAAAGGAATAAAAAATGAGAAAAATTATAAAAGGAAATACTGGAGATTGGGAAATAGTTATCGGGCTTGAAGTGCATGCTCAAGTTATTTCAAATAGTAAACTGTTCTCAGGAGCTCCAACAACATTCGGTGCAGAACCAAATAGCAATGTTTCATTAGTTGATGCTGCTATGCCGGGGATGCTTCCAGTTGTAAATATGGAATGTGTTAGACAAGCTGTTAAAACAGGGCTTGGTCTTAATGCTATTATTAATAAAAAATCAGTTTTCGCTAGAAAAAATTATTTCTATGCTGATTTACCTCAAGGTTATCAGATTACTCAGCCAGCTGGACAAGCTCTAGTAGGAGAGGGTGTTGTCGAGGTTAATATGGGAGACTATATTAAAAAAGTTAGAATTGAGCAGTTACACATCGAGCAAGATGCTGGTAAATCAATTCATGACATGCATCCAAGAAAAACATTTATTGATTTAAATCGTTCAGGTGTTTGTCTAATGGAAATTGTTTCTAAGCCAGATATTCATTCTGCGGAAGAGGCTGGTGCTTACTTTAGAAAACTAAGATCCATAGTTAGATATCTAGAAACATGTGATGGTAATATGGATCAAGGTTCTATGAGAGCTGATGTTAATGTGTCTGTTAATAGAGTGGGTGAAGGATTAGGAACTCGTCGTGAAATTAAAAATATGAACTCTATTAAGCATATTGAAAATGCAATTGCTTATGAGTCTATGTATCAAGTTAAAACTCTTGAAGCTGGTGGAACTATCGATCAATGTACTCTTCTATGGGATATAAACAAAGGAGAAACTAGAGTTATGAGATCAAAAGAAGATGCTCATGATTATAGATACTTCCCAGATCCAGACTTGCTTCCTTTAGTAATTACTGATGAGTTTATTGAGGATGTTAGAAAAACTTTACCAGAGCTTCCAGATGCTAAAAGAGAACGATTTGTAAAAGAATATGGAATTACAGATTATGATGCAGATATCTTAACTCAAGAGAAGTACCGTGCAGATTTTTATGAAGAAGCTGCTGCAGGGAAAGATGGTAAACTTGTTTCTAATTGGTTAGTTTCAGAATTATTAGGGATATTAAACAAAAACTTAATTGAGTTAGAAAATAGCCCTATATCAGCGAAACAATTAGGTGAATTAGTGGGGTTAATTGAGGACAACACTATATCTGGTAAGATAGCAAAACAAGTGTTTGAAGTTATGTTTGAAACAAGCAAAGATCCTTCTACTATAGTTGAAGAAAAAGGCTTGAAACAGGTTACAGACACTGGAGCTATTGAAGCTATTGTAGATGAGGTTATTGCTGAAAATCAAACTCAAGTAGCTGACTATCAAGGTGGTAATGATAGAATATTTGGTTTCTTTGTTGGACAGGTTATGAAAAAGTCTCAAGGTAAAGCAAACCCAGGTATTGCAAATAAATTACTTAAAGAAAAATTAGGTTAAAGTTAATTTATTTTTTAATTTTTAATAACATAAGGTGGTAAATTTACCACCTTATGTTGATTTTTACTCTTTTTTATGATAAAATACTGTAAAAAAAGGAAGAAAAAATGTTAAAACAAATATTAAAATCAAATGTAACTCTTGTTTTAGGTGCTATTATTGTTGTAGCAGCTTCTCCTAAAATTATAAATGTAGGACAAGAAAAAAAGTTTAATCTGTTGTTAGAAGAAAACAGTGAATACAAACAGTGTTTAAGCTCTTATAAAGAAAGATTAGATGCTAAAAAACCTGTAATTAAAGATTATGAAGTTTTTTTTATAAGAAAAATTATTAAAAGTAAAAATAAAGATTTATTAAAGTCATTTTTAAAAGGTAATTTAAACAAAGGTAGTGTAAATAGCTTATTAAGAATCAATAATTATAAAAAGAGAATTAGAAATAATCCAAAATTAATGAAAGAATACAATAAGCAGATTATTAACATTGCTAATAGCGGTAAAGATAATATAAATAAACAGAACGATTTAGTTCTTAACTAAAATTATATAACAAGACTTTCAGATATAACTTTTTTTGTGTTTAAGATAGGTACTATTTTAGTCTTTTTAGCCTCTTCAATTGAAGGTCTTTTTACTTTTATTTCTTGCTTGAACCAGTTTAAGGCCTCTTCGCTAGAGTCTAAATAAATTTGTGTAGAAGAATGATGTTTTTTTCTTCCTTTTACTATAGAGTTCTTAAAATACTTATCTAAGTTTTCTTTATTTTCAAATGAATTTCTTAGAAAGTTTTTGATTAGCTCGGTATCTAAACCTGTTTTTTCAGATATATCTTTATAACTTAAAAAAGAATCATCTATGTATGATTTTATGTTAGCTCCTAATTGCTTATAAGCCCAATTCTTTGATTTTTTATCTGCCAATATATACAACCCTTCATAACCAGAAGTTCTTAGTTTTAAGCCTTTTACTATAGGGAAGGGAAAAGTTTTTGAGCCCCCCATGAACCTTTCAATTTATATAATTCTTTTAGAATTTTTCTAATTGTGTTTGCTCTAATTTTGGTAATTTTCTCTAAATCATTTGCAGATAAGCTATCTTCAGGAACTAAATTTTTATATTTTTTCCTTCTCTCTATTTCTTTTTTTGCTTAAACTTTTTTGTTTTGTTATTTTTATTTTTTGTGATATAGCTATTCTCTTCTTATGAATTATTTGTAATTCTTTTTTTACTTTCTTTAAAAAGTCTTCTTCTGGAGAAATAAAAGTTTTATTAACAAAATCTGTTTTCTTTTTTCTACCGACTTTTATATATTCTAAATTTTCTTTTTGTTTCTTTAACTTATCTATTACATCTAAGGCATCAAATACTTTTATATTATATCTTTTAGCCAAATCTTCAGAGGATAACCAGTTGTGATTTATTATAATATTATTCACTTTACCTATCTCCTTTTATTAAAATATTATATAATAATATCACATTATTTAATAAAAGTACAGCTAAGTTTTTAAGGAGTTATGTAAAAGCTATTATTAACCCTTCTTTTAGTTTTATTTTTAAGAGATTTGTTTACTATATTTTTAAACCATTCCATTACTTTTTTATCAGGATTTAAATAATATCCTTTTGTATATTTTTTATTAATTTTTTGACCTTCTTTAATAGGAAACTCAAACCCCTCTTTTTGGGGGTCCCAAGAGTTTTTGTTTTCATATATTCTTTTTACTTCAGTATAGAGTCTATTGTTAGAAATCTTTAGTATATTTGCTAATAATACTGTTGATTTCCAATTTTCTGGTATGAAATCTGGTTCTCCATGATCTTTTCTTAATTCTTCAGAGACCCATTGCAAACATTTCTTATGAGGATTCATATAAAAATAATATTTATTTTGTTTAGTGTTCTTAATTTTTTGAATAGGAAAGTTTTTTATCTCTAATTTTTCATTATTATAGTTATACAGTCTGTCTAAAGTGTAGTGTATTTTTTCAAACTCATACCTTAATTTTTGTTTTAAAATTTTAGAAGATACAGGTTTGTAATTATCAAAGTTTTCAATTTCAGATAATCTATTAATTATCTTTTTATCTTCTACTGTTAATACTGATGACATAATATTTTTACATTCCTTTTTAATTATGGAGTATTATATCATAAAATTCATAAAAAGTATATGCCTGATTACATTAAAATTAGTTTGAAAAAATATTTTTTTATGCTATAAGTATGAAAAATATATAATATATAGCGAGAAAAAAATGAAAAATAATATGCCAAGAATGTCAAAATATTTTGACTCTATACAGCCAAGTGCAATTAGATTGTCTGGATTAGAATTCTCAAAAAGAGAAGATAGAAATGAAATTAATGTATTAGATGTATCTGTAGGTAATGTATCTTTGCCTATGCCTAAGATTTTACAAAAAAGGATGTTTAATTTATGTAATGAGACATCACCCTTTGCGAATGGGGTAAACAGTTATACTTGTACTAGAGGAACAGAAGAGGCTAACAATGCTTTTTTGAATATATTAAAACATGAAGGGTTTGATATTAGTAATCTTTATACTCAAATAACAGACGGTGGTTCAAAGGCCATGGAATTAGCTATTTTAGGTATATGCGGAGAAGCAGGCAAAAAGAATAAACCTCTTATGGTAATGGATGCTGCTTATACTAACTATATGTCTATAGCAAGAAGATTAGGCAGAAAAACTGTTTCTATTACTAGGCACCTGAATGAAGATGGGCTTTTTGCTATTCCTTGTATCAAAGAAATAGAGAAAGCAATAAAGAAGCATAAGCCTAACTCTTTATTGGTGATACCTTGTGATAACCCAACTGGACAAAAGTTTACTAAGCAACAAATGATAGATTTAGCAAAGTTATGTGTTAAATATAATATTTGGATGCTAAGTGATGAAGCTTATAGAGAGCTTATATACACTAAAGATAAAGAAGTTATTAGTATTTGGGGAATTACAGATAAAGAAGTTCCTGGAATTGAAGGAAGGCGAATATCTATAGAGACAAGCTCTAAAATGTGGAATGCTTGCGGTTTGAGAATAGGGGCTCTTATAACCGATAACAAGGAGTTTATAGAAAAGTCTGTTTCAGAGAATACTGCTAATTTATGTGCAAATTCTATTGGACAGTATATATTTGGAGCTCTTGCTGAAGCTAAAAAATCTGAATTAAACAGATGGTATGAGAAGCAAAGAAAGCATTATTATAAAATCGCAACCGCTGTAGAAGAGGGCTTTAAAAAAGAGCTGCCTGATATTATAGTATCAAAAGCAGAAGCTTCTTTATACTCCGTTATAGATGTTAGAAATATTGTTGATGAAAAATTTAATTGTGTTGACTTTATTAAGTTTTGTGCAGCAAATGGTAAAGTTAAAATAAAAGGGAATTATAGGACTCTATTTTTATCTCCAATGTTAGGATTTTATAGTGTGAAGAAATTATCTAAGAATCCGGGGAGAACTCAAATGAGAATATCCTATGTAAGAGAGCTAAAAGAGATGAAACAAATACCAGTATTGTTTAAAAGTCTATTGGAAGATTTTTTGAGACAGTAAAATTGTTATTCTATTCTTCCAATATTTCCTATTCATTATTCTGATGAGCAGAGCGAATAAGAATCTCACTATGCTAAAGAAGTGCCAAACTTTCTATTTGTCGTCATTCTGAACGGACACAGTTATGTGGTAGTGAAGAATCTCATTGTTATGCAGGATGTAAATCAATATTACACAGGCATGAAAAGATTCTTCGTTACACTCAGAATGACATTATCTAAAAAAACACTACCTTAATACTCAGTCCGTCATTCTAAACGGACACACTTGTGTGGTAGTGAAGAATCTCATTATGATGCAGGATGTAAATCAATATTACACAGGCATGAAAAGATTCTTCGTTGCACTCAGAATGACGATAGAATAAGATAGCATGATAAAAAGATTTTTCGACTCCTTGCAGTCGCTCAAAATGACACTACAACTTTCTCATCTCCGCTCGTCAGAATTGCAGAAAAATTGATTTAGGTTAAAAGAATTTATATAGATATTCTTTTAAATACTCTTTCTTTGCCCATTACATGCATCATATAGTATAAATCTGGTGATTGAGGCTCTCCTGTTAACAGAACTCTGAATATCTTGGCAAAGTTAGCCATTGAACCTTTATATGCATCAGGGTTCTTCTTATATTCTTTACCATTTGTGCAATATCCATGTTTTTCTGCTAGCTCTTTAAATGAGTTAAACCATTCCGATTTATCTAGAGCCATATTTTTATCATAATCAGCAATAAAATCAATAACAATAGCTTTTGCCACTGCAGGATCTGGGTTGCCAGCTTTTTCCATAAACTCTTCTTTTGTCAGAGAAAATTCATCATCAAAGAAGTAAGACATAGTATCCCAAGCTTGAGACCACATAGTAATGTCTTTTCTTGGTTTGTTTGTATTTTCTCTCTCAATATTAATTATTTCTTTGATGTAATCTTTATTCTGCACCATTTTTTTATGCAAGTGAGCATCTCTATTAATAGCCCATTTCTCTAATTCATTATAGACTTCATCTTTAGTTAATCTAGATATATAATTTTGAGAAACATGATTTAACTTATCAAAATCAAATAAAGCTCCACTTTTATTTAGCTTATTCACTTTTAATTCAAAGTCTTTTAAATCAGCTAAAGGGTTTTGTTTTCTCCATTGCTCAAAGTCAGAATTAGCTATATTAAATAGATATTCCAACACTGCTTGCACAGGATATCCAACTTCATCATAATAAACAACACTTGCTTCTGGATCTTTTCTTTTTGATAACTTTCTTCTCTTTCCATCATCCATTTTTTCAATAGGGGATATATGAGCATACTTAGGAGCCTCCCATCCCATTGTTTCAAATAGTTGTAAGTGTAAAGGCAGAGATGATATCCATTCATCACCTCTAACTACAAGATTGGTTCCCATTAAATGGTCATCAATTAAATGAGCAAAATGATAGCTTGGCAGTCCATCTCCTTTAAGGATTGGAATATCAAAATCATTTTCTGCTATATTTCTTTTCCCTTTAACAGAGTCTTCAATTAGGATTTTATTTGAGTGTTTACCATTAGATTTAAATCTAATTACATAATCTAATCCCGCATCAAGTTTAGCTATAATATCTTCTTCAGATAATCTTCTACATCTAGCAAAGTTACCATAATATCCAGTTCTTAAGTCTTCTTTCTTTTGTCCTTCACGAACTTCATTTAACTGTTCTGTTGTACAAAAACAAGGGTATGCTAAATCATTTTCAAGCATATATTTTATGTATGCTTTATATATATTAGCTCTCTTGCTTTGAGTATAAGGTCCATAGTTATCTTTATCAGAATCATTTAAAAATGGTCCCTCATCAATTTCTTTGTTTAATAATCCATATTTAATAAGATAATCAACAATTATTTCTCTAGCACCAGAAACTTCTCTTTTTGTATCAGTATCTTCAATTCTCAAGAAAAACTTTCCATTAGTCTGCTCTACAAGCTTTTTAGATATCATTGTTTGATATATAGTTCCAATATGCATAAATCCAGTAGGAGATGGTCCTGTTCTACTAACAACGGCTCCTTCTGGCAGATTTCTTTTTGGGTATTTAGCTTCAATTTCTGCGATTGAAGGTAAATCATCACTTATAAGTCTTTCAACTAATTCTTTTTTCATTACTTCTCTTTCCTAAATATATTGTATTAATATGCTTGTTTTTATCATATTTATAAAAAAAAAGCAATCTAAATTTATAGACTGCTTTTTATAACTAATATTATAAATGAATCTATTATTTTAATTCACTTTTTATAACTCTAGTCTGGTTTCTGTTCTCTAAAAGAAGAACTTCATCACCTGGTTTTAACGGATTAGCATCACCTTGAACTATAGAGATAACTTCTCCTGTAGCTCTTAATTCAATTATATACTGATATCCGCCTTGGTTTGTAATCCAACCATCGATAGTTCTCCCTATGCCAGAGCCTATTAATGCTCCTAAAGATGCAGATAGAACCTTAATTGTATCATTTTCTCCAACTGTTGATCCTGCAAGTCCACCGATTATAGCACCACTTCCTGTTCCAACAACTTTATCACCTTCTACTTTAACTGGTAATACTTGAAGAATCTTACCTTTTAAAATGCTTCTTGTCTGAAGAGTTTCTCTTTCATTGTAAACATTAGAATCTATGTTTTTAGCACATGCACTAATTAATAAAAGTGCTATAAATAAAAGCTTTTTCATATGGAGTCTCCCTTTAATATTAATTAAACCTATATTTTTTGAATAGCATATAAAGCTGAAAAATGCAACTTTAAAAAAAATACCTCCGCAAATTGCAAGAGGTATTTTTCTTTAACAGATTGAGTATTTATTAAATACCAGCTGTATCTTTTGATGTAGATTTTGGATTAATTGCAAATCTAGCACTTCTATCTTCACCATTGAAAGGTTTTACTAATACTCTAGCATCAAGAGCAATAGCTTCTTCGTGGTTAGCAAAGATAGGGTTTAAATCTAATTCAATGATTTCTGGGAAATCTTCAATTAGTTTACAAACATTAACCATAATTTTAGCAACTAAGTCTTTTCTTGCAGCTGGAACATCTCTGTATCCATTCATAAGTTCAGAAACTTTAGTTCTATTAATCATAGAAGTTGCAATATTCATATCCATTGGAGGAAGTTCTAAAGTTGTATCTTTAATGATTTCAACAGCTGTACCACCTCTACCGAATAGAACAACAGGACCGAACTGAGCATCTTCATTAACACCAACGATTAATTCGTGATAGTGATCAAGATTTACAAAGTTTTGAACTGAGAATCCTTCGATTTTTGCATCTGGACAATTTTTACCAACTCTTACAAGCATTTCTTCACATTCTGTTTTCAACTGTTCTGGAGTTTTAATGTTTAGAACAACACCACCAGCATCAGATTTATGAGTAATATCATGAGAGAAGATTTTTAACACTAAAGGATAACCTAGATCTTCACCTGCTTCGATAGCTTCTTCTGTAGTAGCTACATTAATAGTTCTAGCTACAGGGATTGAATATGCATGAGCTACATTCTTAGCTTCATATTCTGATAACCATTCTCTTCCTTCAGCAATTGCTCCATCTATAATAGCTTTAACTGCATCATAATCGTATTCAGCATCAGCAACTGGAACAGCAGGGCTGTTTAAAAAGTCTTGATCTTTTTTATAGTTAGCAAGATACATAAATCCTTTTGTAGCTTCAGCAGGAGTGTTGAATGAAGGAATTTTGTTATCCATAAATATTTTCTTTGAAGTTTCTGCAGCACCAGCACCTAACCAGTTAGCTAAAACAACTCTATCAGAGTTTGTAGCTTTAATAGCATTAACAACACCATTTGCACCATCTGCAGAATCACAAACAGCAAGAGGGCAGTTAAGAACTAAAACAGCTGAGTCATCGTTCTCATCTTCTAATACTTCTCTTACAGAATCTTCATATCTTTTTCCTGGAGCATCACCAATAATATCAATTGGGTTTGCATGAGACCATGTTTCAGGTAGCACTTCATCAAGTTTAGCTTTTGTTTCAGGGTTTAGTTCAGTTAGTTCACCACCATCAGAAATCAAAGCATCTGTTGCTAGAAGACCAATACCACCACCATTTGTAACAATAGTTAATTTGTTATTATTAATTTTTTTACCTGAAGCGATAATTTCAACAATTTGGAACATTTCGCTTAGGTTTTCAACTCTAATTAAACCAGCTCTTTTGAATGCAGCATCATAAACAGCATCTGAACCAGCAAGAGCACCTGTATGAGAAGCAGCAGCTTCTGCAGCAGCATCAGATTTACCTGATTTGATTAAAATAACAGGTTTTTTCTTAGCAGCTTCACGAGCAGCTTTCATAAATTCTCTTGTTTCTTTAACAGATTCCATATACATAATTATAGCATCTGTTGCATCATCGTTACCAAATTGTTCTAGAACATCATCGAAATCAACATCAGCCATGTTACCTAAAGATAGTAGATGTGAGAAACCAATGTTTTTAGCCATAGCTAAATCAACAACTGAACTTAAGATAGCTCCTGATTGAGCAGCAAAAGCGATATTACCTTTTAAAGGAGGACAAATAACGAAACCAGCAGCAAGTCCAACCTCTGGAGTCATAACACCAAGACAGTTTGGCCCAGCAATTCTCATGCCATATTTTTTAGCGATTTCTACTAATTCTGCTTCTTTTTTCTTACCTTCTTCTCCCATTTCACCGAAACCAGCAGTGATGATAAGAGCAACTTTAGTTCCTTTTTGACCTAAAGACTCTAATGTAGCTGGGATAAAATCTGGACGAATAGCTATAAGAGCTAATTCTGGAACTGTAGGTAAATCATCTATGCTTTGGTATGATTGCATACCACAGATTTCAGCACCTTTAGGGTTAACTAACATTAATTCCCCTTGGAATTCACCTTTAATTAGGTTTTCTGTAACAACTCTTCCAATTGATTGTTCTCTATTGGAAGCACCAATCATCGCAACTGATTTAGGAGCGAATAAATATTCTAAATTTTCAGTACTCATTTTTGTTGATTCTTTCTTTGATAAATTGTAGTAATTTTTAAGCACTCTATATACAATAAAATCGCTCCTTTGTCAAGTTATTTTAAAACCTTAAGCTTTGAAAGTATTTTTATTTCAATAAAAAACTAGTAAAGTTATTGAAATTACATTTTTTTTATGATAGTATTAACTATATTTTTCATATATAACAATGAAAAAAATAATAGAAAGGTGAAAATATGGAAGAGAATTATAAAGCAACAGATATGGCAAAAGATGTATTAATTTCATTAGCTTTAGCGGTATGCCTTTGTGAAGGATTAGAAAAAAAGACTGAAGAAAAAGTTAAACCAATTGAGATTAAAAAAGAAATCCCAGCTATTAAGATTAAAGATGCGGCAATGTCTAACTCTAGAATTGCATACTATAAAAAATTGCAAAATCATAGTTTAAGTTAAAATTGATAATAAAAGGCACTTTTTTAAGTGCCTTTTTTTGTTAAATCTTTTGTTATTATTTAGATGAATTGATTTTACATAACCCCATTTTTTAGATAGTCATGCATATGTATGATACCTATTGCTTTATTAGCTTCATCCACAACAAAAAGAGCTGTAATAGATTTGTTATTCATAATCGCTAACCCCTCTGCAGATAAGCATGATTTTGTTGTTGTAATCGGATTAGCAGTCATTATATCTTTAGCGGTTTTATTCATTATATCTTCTACATGACGACGAATATCTCCATCTGTAATAATACCAACTAACTTGTTGCTATTATCTACAATTCCAACACAACCCATTTTCTTATTAGACATAATTTCTATAACTTTATTCATAGCATCATCTTCTTTTGCTAATGGTAAATCATAATCATCATGCATAATTTCTTCATTTCTAATTAAAGCTGCACCTAGTTTTCCTCCTGGGTGGAAATTGCCAAAATCTTCTGCAGAAAAACCTCTTCTTTTCAATAGAGCTACAGCTAAAGCATCTCCAATAGCTAAAGTTAGTGTTGTTGATGTTGTAGGAGCAATTCCTAAAGGGCAAGCCTCTTTCTCATAATTTAAATTGATGTGATAGTCTGCTGCTTTTCCTAATGTTGACTCTGAATTTCTAGATATAGAAATTAAAGGTATTGAGAACCTCCTTGTGTAAGTTATTATATCTCCTAATTCTTTTGATTCTCCTGAGTTAGATATAGCTATAACCGCATCGTTTGAAGTAATCATGCCCAAGTCTCCATGAGAAGCTTCTCCAGGATGTACAAAAAATGATGGAGTCCCCGTAGAAGCAAGTGTTGCAGCTATCTTTTTACCGATATGCCCACTTTTACCCATTCCAGTTATAATTAATCTACCTTTTATATTTAATATAAGTTCTATAATTTTAGAGCATTCTTCTCCAAGAGTTTCCGCTAATTTAATCATTGCATTAGCTTCTTCTAGCAAAGTTTCTTTCATTATTTTAATGTCATTCATTTTATTTCCCTCTTATTCAATTGATAAATATGAATAATGTATAATGCTTTTAAATTAAAAAATCAATTTTTTCTTGTTTTTTTCTTAAAGAAGAATTATAATACATACTATAAAAACTAAGAAAAAGAGGTATTTATGATTACTGAACAAAAAAAACATAGCAAACAAGTAGAAGAGGCACAGTTCAGCTCGGATATAGCTCCAGAGTCTTCTGATAAATCTTCCGTTGCCTCTAATGTTGCATCTTCTTCTTCAGATGAAGCTAAAGTATCCGCAAGTTTAGAAAATAAACAAACTGTTGATATTGCTGCTAACACAGAACAAGTAAGTAAAACTAGAATTGAAGAGAAGATAGAAGAGAAAACAGCAAAAAAGATTGAACTAAACGATGCTGAAAGATCTAAAGCAGAAGAAATAAATAATAAATTACCAAAACGAGCAATTCCAATTGGCATAGCTAGTCATAAAGAGTTGAATAGAGAAATTAACAAACAAAACTTAACCAAAGAGCAGTTAAAAAAACTGGGCATGGAAGTTTAAAAATTAAAGGAGATATAAAATGAGTGAAGAAAACAAAAAAGAAGAAAAAGATGGATTCCTTAGTGCATTCTTTAAAAGAATAGGAAAAAACGAAGGACCAAACACAGGTAATTTCTCTACACTAACTGGAGAAGCTGTTGGTGGTGTAGGTGATTGTTTATTAGGTCCTGCTGATAATGCTGTTCGAGGAATTGTAGATTTAGCACAAGGAGATGTAGATTCAGCCTTAAAAGAAACTAAAGATGCAGCTCACAGTATAACTCCTCGTTTTGCAAGTGATACAGTTAGTGGTGTTATAAAAGGAGGAGGGAGCTTTTTAAAAGGAACCTTTGGAGGTTTATATGAATGTTGTAAAGGAAATTTTAAAGAAGGAGGTTCTAAAATTGGTAATGGGGTTAAAGACTTAGTTAAAGAACCAGTTGTTGGAGTTGGTAAAGATTTAAAAGACATTGCTTTAGCACCCGTTACTGCTGGTAAAGCTATTGTTAAAGGTGGCAAATTTTTAATAAACCCTAAAAGAGAAGTTTACAAAACACTTTATGGAGTAGATATAGAAAACATAGATAATAAAAAACAAGATTCTAAAGTTAAAGAAAAAGAACCTATTAAAGTTAAGGACGAAAATCAAAATTCTAAAGCTGAATCAACTAAAAAAGATATGATAGATCCTAAACCAGAGCAAAAAAAGGCTCCTAGTGATCATGATATTGCAACATCTCTTCCTAAAGCAGGTTTACCTGATGGAGAGCAACATAAAGCAACAAAGCAGAATAAGCCTAAAGCTGAAGAAGAAAGAGTAATAGCAAAACTAACTGATTTAAATGAAATGAAAGTTTAAAGAATGGGTTTGACCTCTAAGTTAAAAAATAAAGCAATATCTTTATCAATTATACTAATGACGGGAGCTTCTGCTGGTTGTATAAACAGTAAAAATGTTAAACATACCATAGAAGTTCCTATGCATTGGGTTGAAGATGCTTTTGCTCCAGAGCAAGAGGTTTGGGACAAAGAGTTTCAATCTGATAAGGATAAAATATCTAAAATAGTTAAAAATCAGCAATCAAAAAATAAAATAGTTGAAATTGAAATACATGACCCAAATGTTATAATACCTGTTAGTATGCTTCCTGATAAATACATTATAAAAAATAACAAGCAACATAGTAGAAAAAAATACTCAAAACCAGAGTTTTAAAAAAATACTGGACTTTTTAATACAAAATTTTATATATTAGTTTTATAAATCAAATATTTTAAGGTCAAGAAATGAATAAATTTACAGAAATAATAAGTAAATATCCAAAAGATAGAAGTTATTTAATTGAGATATTAAGAGAAATACAAAAAGAATATAGCTATATATCCTCAGAAGCCATGCAAACAATATCTAAAGAGTTAGGTATTATGGATATAGAGGTTGAAGATGTTATTGATTTTTATGATATGTTATCGAAAAAGCCTCAAGGCAAATATGTTATAAGAGTTTGCAAAACTGCCTGCTGTAAAATAGCAGGAGCAGATAGCATAATTGACTCTATAAAGAAAGAAATAGGAGTTAACGAACTTGGAGAAATTTCTCCTGATGGGTTATTCTCTATCGTGCAAACAGAATGCATAGGGCAGTGTGATAAAGCTCCTGCCATGTTAATAAATGAAAAGCCTTATGGGTTTTTAACATCTAATAAAATCTCTGATATAATAAAGGAGTATAAAAATGCTTAAAAAAGGTCCTTTAACATTTATAGAAATAGAAAAACTAGAGCCATTGAAAAAAGCTCTAAACACAGATAAAAAAGATATTGTAGATGAGATTTGTAAATCTAAAATGCGAGGCAAAGGCGGTGGCGGATTTCCTACAGGGATGAAGTGGAAGAATGCTTATGATGCTGTATCACAAACAAAATATGTATTATGTAATGCAGACGAAGGAGAACCAGGTACATTCAAAGACAGAGAAGTATTAGAAACTACTCCAAACTTATTATTCGAGGGAATGACTATATGTGGTTATACAATTGGAGCTAAAAAAGGCTATTTATATTTAAGAGGCGAATATGAGTATATGAAAGATAAATTAAACTCTGTTTTGCAAGAAAGAAGAGATAAAAACCTATTAGGAGAAAATATATTAGGCTCTGGGCTTAATTTTGACATTGAAATTCGCATGGGAGCGGGAGCCTATATTTGTGGAGAACAATCAGCTCTAGTTGAGTCAATAGAAGGTAAACCAGGTTTCCCAAGAGAGAAATTCCCTTTATTAACAGAAGAAGGCTTATGGGGAAAACCAACCTGTGTCAATAATGTCGAAAGTTTTTGTTGGTGTAGCACTATAATATTGAAATCAGCAGACTGGTTTTTAGAGCAGGGCTCAGAATGTTCTACTGGTCCGAAACTATACTCTATATCAGGAGACATACCTGTAGAGCAAAAAGGTGTTTATGAATATCGTTGTGGATGCAAACCGTCTGAGCTTTTTGATGCTATAGGTATAGATAGATCGAATGTACAAGCGGTTCAAATAAGTGGTGCCGCAGGTGAGTGCATAACAGTAGATGAATTAGATAATAGAATTATGGGTTATGAAGATATTTTTAGTGGAGGCTCTATTATGGTGTTTGATAAATCCAGAGATATGCTGGAGATTTTGCAAAATTTCATGGAATTCTTTGTTCACGAGAGTTGCGGACAATGCTCTGTTTGTCCTCTAGGCAATGTTAAGCTTTTAGCTGCTGTTAAAGCTATAAGAGCAGGTAACATGACTCAAGAGAGAATGAATGATGTAAAAGATATGATAATTATGATGAAAGATCAGAATCTTAATCGTTGCGGCTTAGGTCAAACCTCTCCAAATCCTTTTGAGAGTATATTGAAAAACTTTAATTAATAAGTTTTTTTATAGTTTTTCTTACTTCGTCATTCTTGTAGATGTTAAATAATTCGTGGACAGTTTTCGTTAAATATAAGAAGATGAATTTAACGAAGGAAAGGAACGAATAATGAGCATAAAGTTAAAGAAT